>CALXMJ010000154.1 GCA_944389445.1 uncultured Victivallales bacterium
TTCCAGCACTGGCTCGACATCGGAAAGCATCCGGGAGCCCAGCTGCCGAAGATCTTCTGCGTCAACTGGTTCCGCAAGACCGCCGACGGCAAGTGGCCCTGGCCCGGATTCGGCGACAACAGCCGCGTTCTCAAATGGATCTTCGAACGCTGCGACGGTGAAGGCAAGGCCGTGGAAACCCCGATCGGATACATGCCGACTCTGGATGCCATCGACCGCACCGGCATCGAAAACGAAGTCACCGAAGCCGATATGAAAGAGCTTCTCTATTTCGACAAGGAAGGCTGGAAGAAAGAACTTGAGATGATCAAAGAGCACTACAAGAAGTTCGACAGACTTCCCGCAGAGCTCGCGAACCAGCTCAAGGCTCTCGAAGCCCGTCTTGAGAAGTAATTCCGCTTTGCGGCAATAACGGGAATGCCGGTGGAAAACCGGCATCCCGTTTTTTTTCACACCGAAGCAGGACCTGTGCCTGGCCGCCTGAAAGCTCCTGCTGTTTCCAGGCTTGGACCCCCTCTGGGAATTCTGCCGGTATTCCTGATCCCGGAACCCATTTGGAATCCGTTCCGGTTCTCATCAAAAATACGATTCCGAAAAGAAACCAATATGCAGCGGGAAGCAGACATTCATTATCTGGAAAGCGTCGATTCCACGAATACATACGCGGCGGATCATTTCGATTCGCTGAACGACGGGGCGCTGGTTGTCGCCGAGACCCAGAGTTCCGGACACGGCAGACTCGGACGGAAATGGCACTCCCCGCGCGGCAATATCTATGCCTCCTTTGTCATGAAAGACCTGTTCGGCGAACCGTTCCATGCAACAATGGTCTCATCCCTGGCGGTCCTCGCCGTTCTGAATGATCTGGTTCCGGGACACGGGGCCTATGTCAAATGGCCGAACGACATCTTCATCGGCGACCGGAAACTAAGCGGGGTTCTCTGCGAAGGCGTGATCCGGAAAGGCGCTCTGACGGGAATCATCTGCGGAATCGGGGTCAATGTGAACCTTCCGGAAGAAGAACTGAATCGGGTCGGACAGCCCGCAACCTCCCTTTTTGCACAGACAAAATGCAAAATTAATTTAAAAAACTTTGCGGAAAAACTAGCCGTTTACCTGAATTGGTATTATATTATCGGGATTAATGACCGGGAACGTCTATTCGGCTTATGGAAACGGGAGAACCGGATCATAGGCCGGCGCGTTATGCTGCAGCCGCCGGACGGCGACATCTACGAAGCCCTTGTCAAGGATATTTCGGACGACGGCAAACTGCGGATCGAGGAAGCAGACGGCTCTTTGCGCGAATTTGCCTGCGGTGATGTCAAACTTCTTCCCGGGCAGACCGGTGCGTAACGTCAGATCTCCACGGCACACCGCCGCGGGCATCTGACGGAATACACCCAGAAAAACAAACAACAAAACAACCAAAGGAAGCAAGATATGATCTTGGATGGAATTAAACTGATGGTGCTCGGCATGGGCACCGTGCTGGTGTTCCTGATCGTGATGATTTTCTTCATGAATCTCCTCGCGAAGGTTCTGGCACCCTTTGCCGGTGTTCTCGAAAAGGCGGCGCCCGCCCCGAAAAAGAAAGCAGCGGCGAAAAAGTCCGGAGACGATTCTCTGAAAGCGGCAGCCGCGGCAGCCGCGCTCCAGGCGTATCAATCAGGCAAATAAATCACGAATTACAATATTTGAAAGGACGACAGAATGCCAAAAAAAATCAAATTCATGGACTGCTCTTTCCGTGACGGATTCCAGTCATGCCTCGGTGCCCGGGTTAAAACGGATGATTTCCTTCCCGCTCTTGAAGCCGCGGTGAAAGCGGGCATCAGCCACATTGAAATCGGCGGCGGCGCCCGCTTCCAGAGCCTCTATTTCTACTGCCAGGAAGATGCTTTCGAAATGATGGATAAATGGCGCGCGACCGTCGGTCCCGGCGTCAATCTCCAGACCCTCTCCCGCGGAGTGAACGTGGTCGGCCTCTCTTCCCAGCCCAGCGACATCATCGACCTGCATGCCAAGCTCTTCAAAAAGCACGGCATGACCACCATCCGCAACTTCGACGCTCTCAACGACGTCCGCAACCTTGATGTCTCCGGAAAGGCCATTGCCCGCCACGGGCTCAAACATCAGGTCACTGTCACAATGATGGGACTTGCGCCGAACCTGCATGAGCCCTATGCGCACACCCCGCAGATCTACATCGATCGCCTGAAAGAGATCCTCGACAGCGACATCCCGTTCGACAGCCTCGCTTTCAAGGATGCTTCCGGCACCTCCACTCCGGCGACCGTCTATGAAACCATCAAAATGGCGCGCGCCCTCATCGGCAACGACAAGGAAATCCAGTTCCATACGCATGACACCGCCGGAATGGCCGTCTCCTGCAACATGGCGGCGATCGAAGCCGGCGCCGATGTCATCGACCTTGCCATGGCTCCCCTCTCCGGCGGAACCTGCGAAGCCGACATCCTTACCATGTACCAGAGACTCCGCGGAACCGACTACACGCTCGACATTGATCCGGAACGGATCCTCGGCGTTGAAAAGATCTTCAAGGAGTGCCTCAAGAACTACTTCATGCCGCCGGAATCCATGCAGGTTTCCCCGGAAATCATCTTCAGCCCGATGCCCGGCGGTGCGCTCACGGCCAACACCCAGATGATGCGCGACAACAACTGCCTCGACAAATACGACGCCTGCATTGCCGAAATGCGCGAAGTCGTCGCCAAAGGCGGATTCGGCACCTCCGTCACGCCGGTTTCCCAGTTCTACTTCCAGCAGGCGTTCCGCAACGCCGTCATGGGAAAGAACGCCGACGGCTCCTGGAAGCTCGATCCGAAAGGATACGGCAAAATGGTCCTCGGCTACTTCGGAAAGACTCCGGTGGCTCCGGATCCGCAGGTCGTCAAATGGGCGTCCGAGCAGCTCGGACTTGAGCCGACCACAAAGTCCGTCGTCGAACTGAACGATGCGAATCCTGCCCTCGGCATCAAACCTGCAACCGAAACGCTCCAGAAGAACAATCTTCCGGTCACCGATGAGAACATCTTCATCATCGCTGCCTGCGGAGACAAAGGACTCGCCTATCTCAAGGGCGATCGTCCGCTCGGAATCCGTTACAACGAGGAAAAGAAAGCCGCTCCCGCCGGAAAGCTGCCCGCAGCCTACACCGCCACGGTCGACGGCAAGTCCTTCAACGTCCAGGTTGTTTCCGAGGATACGGTCACGGTTGACGGCAAGACCTTCAAGGTCAATGTTGCAACAGGTGCCGCTGCCGCCGCTCCGAAACAGGCTGGCGCAGCTTCCGGCAAGACCTATGAAGTCACCTCTCCGCTCCCGGGTACGGTCATCCGCACCTGCGTGGAACCGGGCGATGAAGTCGAAGCCGGCGAAGAACTGCTGATCATCGAAGCCATGAAGATGGAAACCCCCGTCAAAGCGGAAAAAGCCGGAACGGTCGTGGAATTCCTGGTCAACCCGAAAGAAGTGATCACTGCCGGCCAGGCCATCGTCGTCATCGAGGAGAAGTAATCCATGTTCTCTAAAATCAAAACTTATGCAGTCGCCCTCGCGGCTCTGGCGCTGACCGCGTCAGCAGTCGCGCAGACGGCAAAAACGGTCACGGTAACGACCGATACAAAAACAAACACCGTCAAAGCTCAGGTCATCGAAAAGGCGGAGGCAAAAGCCCCCGCCGTTAAAGCCGCGGTCGTCAACGCCGCAGGAAAAATCGACAAAACCGATAAGAGCAACAAGCCCTCCTACGATCCGAAAGCGGTTCTCGCCAAGGATGCGGACTACGGAATCGGCACTCCTCTCGCCAGCCTGCCCAGAATCGGCAAATACAAAAAAGGCGAGATCGACATGACCAAATGGCACTTCCTCCCCGAATACGAGGATGAAGTCTTCGAATGGTACAGACTGCCCGACGGCCGCTGTGCAATGGTCTACAAGGACACCAACAAGCCGGCGACCATCTACTCGGTCTCCATGCAGGAACGCCAGAAAATCACTCCGGGACGCGAGATCATGGTTCTCAACATTCCCGGACGAAGCAAAGCCAAAGTCAAAAACATGGGCAATTTCCTTCCGCTCGAATTCAGCCCGGCGTTGATCGCGTCCGGCACAATCGAGCCGGGAGAAATCCTCGCCTACATGGCGCCGGAACTGCTCGTTCACGACTCGGTCTCCCAGGACGGCAAAAAACTCAAACCCCTGCCGACCATCGGACGGATGTTCTACGATCTCTGGACCAGCACAGGTATCTATGATATTATCCAGCAGACCAGTGCGAATTTCAGCCAGACCTGGATTCTCGGTCTCGGCCGTGTGCTGATGATGCTGGTTGCTCTTGTTCTGCTCTATCTGGCGGTCTTCAAAGAGTTCGAACCGCTGCTCCTGCTGCCGATCGGATTCGGTGCGATTCTCTCCAACATCCCGCTCGCCGGAATTTCCGGTCCGGACGGACTGCTGGGAATGGTTTACAATGTCGGTATTGAGTCCGGCGTGTTCCCACTGCTGATCTTCATGGGTGTTGGTGCGATGACCGACTTCGGTCCGCTGATCGCGAATCCGAAGACCGCTCTTCTCGGCGGCGGTGCGCAGCTCGGCATCTTCTTTGCGCTGATCGGTGCACTGGTTCTCGCAAAATGCGGAATCGACTTCGATATCAAAGATGCGGCATCCATTGGAATCATCGGCGGAGCTGACGGCCCGACCTCGATCTTCCTGACCACCCGTCTTTCCCCGAAACTGCTCGGAGCGGTGGCGGTGGCGGCCTACTCCTATATGGCCCTCGTCCCCATCATCCAGCCCCCGATCATGCGGGCTATGACGACAAAATCCGAACGCCTGATCCGGATGAAACAGCTCAGAAACGTTTCCAAACTGGAAAAAGTCTGCTTCCCGATCCTGATCACCTTCCTCTGCGCATTCCTGCTGCCTGATGCAGCTCCGCTGATCGGTATGCTGATGCTCGGTAACTTCATGAAGGAAGTCGGTGTGGTGGATCGTCTGAGCGATACGGCTCAGAATGCTTTGATCAACATCGTCACGATCTTCCTCGGTCTCTCGGTCGGATCCAAGCTCTCCGCAGACCAGTTCCTCAGCGTTCAGACTCTGGGTATTCTGGTGCTCGGCTGCGTTGCATTCTGCGTCGGTACCGCGGGCGGTATTCTCCTTGCGAAGATCCTGAACCTCTTCTCCAAGGAAAAGATGAACCCGCTGATCGGTGCAGCTGGTGTTTCCGCTGTCCCGATGGCGGCGCGAGTCGTCAACAAGGTCGGACTCGAATACGATCCGCAGAACTTCCTTCTCATGCACGCTATGGGACCGAACGTCGCGGGCGTGATCGGATCGGCTGTCGCAGCCGGTGTCCTCCTCAAGGCACTCGGCGGACTTTGATCCTCTATCAATGCGATGTTTCAGAAGCGGAACCGTTTCCGGTTCCGCTTTTTTATTTTCCGATGAATGTGATGCGAGAGGAAAAAACCACTTTGAAAAGCGGTTCTTTTCCCCTCGCGCTCCCCTTTTTCCCTAAACTTTTGGCGCCTTTGCATAAATCGCAAAGGCTCCTGCTTGTTGATGTCACATCAAACAGTGGTGCGGAAATTTTTATGGCGGAAAAATGCGCAAGCATTTTTCTCGGGTCAAGGACTGTGTCCTTGTCGCGGTCCAGCGGCGAAACGCTGGTCGTGCGGAGCACGAAATCTTCATTTTAATGAAAATGCGAGAGGAGCAAACCGCTTTGAAAAGCGGTTCTTCTCCCCTTGCGCTCCTCTTTTTCCCTAAACTTTTGACGCCTTTGCATAAATCGCAAAGGCTCTATTTTTACAGGAATGTAAAGTTTTATAATGAATCATGCTTGCGATTTCATTTTTTGCGGGTATTGTATGTATCCTAACACGAACCATTCAAAAAAAAGGGAAATCAAATGGCGGATCAGAAAGCACCGGCTCCCTATGGAGCCACACCGACAAAGCAGCAGCTTGCCTGGCAGAAAATCGGGATGTATGCGTTTCTTCATTTTACGGTCAACACCTTCACGGGACGCGAGTGGGGCGATGGTACTGAACCGGAGGACGTTTTCAATCCAACGGAAATGGACTGCGAACAATGGTGCCGGATCATCAGCGAAGCCGGATTCAAAGGAGTTGTTCTCACGGCAAAGCATCACGACGGGTTCTGTCTGTGGCCGAGCAAATATACCACGCATTCGGTCAAATACTCCAAATGGCGCGACGGCAAGGGCGATGTGGTCGGCGATCTGGCAAAAGCGGCAAAAAAGTATGGACTCAAACTCGGGCTCTATCTTTCCCCCTGGGATCGTCATGAAAAAACCTATGGTTCCGGCGATGCCTACAACGAGTTCTACCGCAATCAGCTTCGCGAACTCCTGACCACCTACGGCGGCAAAAACGGAGAAGATATTTTCATTACCTGGTTCGATGGCGCCTGCGGCGAAGGACCCAATGGAAAAGTCCAGGTCTATGATTATGACAAGGCTGCCGCAGTCATCCGGGAATGCGCTCCGAATGCTGTTATTTTCGGGCACATGGGGGATCATCGGGACATCCGCTGGTGCGGAAACGAACGCGGATATGCCGGTTCCCCGAACTGGGCAACTTTGAACGAATACAGAGACGCAGGGGGCGACGGCGGCCTTCAGCACGGACATGTCAACGGGAAACACTGGTGGCCCTCGGAAGTGGATGTTTCCATTCGTCCCGGCTGGTTCTATCACAAGGAGCAGGATTCCCAGGTGCATTCGCTGGAACATCTGCTGGATATCTGGTATCACTCGGTCGGGCGCGGTTCCTGCCTGAACCTCAACTTTCCTCCCGACCGGCGCGGACTGATTCATGAGATCGATGCGGAACGAATTCATGAATTCAAAATCGTTCTGGATAAAACCTTCCGCACCAACTTTGCCGCCGGAGCATGTGTTACCGCCTCAAACGAGCGCGGAGCGGATTTCTCCGGAGATAAAATGACCGACGGCTCTCCCGATACCTTCTGGGCTCCGGAAGATGGAATGACCGAATGCGAAGCGGTCATCGAACTCGGAGGAATCCGACGGCTTAATGTGATCTCTCTGAAGGAGTACACGCAGCTCGGACAGCGCATCGCGGAATTCACTATCGAGTACAAGACACCCTGCGGTCAATGGAAAAAACTGATTGATGAGACAACGATCTCATTCAGCCGGATTCTTCGCACGGAAACAGTCGAAACCGATGCGCTGAAACTCAAAATTACAAAGGCTCTCGCATGTCCGTGCATTCAGGAATTCTCGGCGTATTATCAGCCGCCCCTGACGTTTGCTCCGTCGATCACCCGCGATGCGGACGGCATCATCACGCTTGCCGCACCCAATGACGGAGTCCGCATCCACTACACGCTCGACGGTTCCTTACCAACCGCCGATTCCCCGGAATACACCGGTCCCTTCCAGGTTCGTGAAGCCGGATTCCTCCGTGCCGTCTCCCTGCTCAAGCCCGGAGTCGAAAACGCCTATCCCGAGATCAAAAGCAATCCCGAAGCCAATCTCCGCTTCGGTACGGCTCTCAAAGACTGGAAGGTCCTCGCCGCCGACAGCGAATTCGACGCCAACAATAAGAAAGAGCATGTCATCACCGCCGACAATCATATCTGGCTGACCGCAAGAAATGTTCCGTATCCGCACTGGATCGCCATTGATACCGCCCGGAAACAGACCATTCACGGCTTTATCTTCACTCCGCCGAAAACAACGGAGTGCGGCATGGGCCCCGTCTACCGCTACCGGTTCCTTGTCGGCGACTCCCCGGATCAAATCGACACGGTTGCCGCGGAAGGAACCTTCGACAACATCCTCAACAATCCGGTTCCGCAGATCGTCGAACTGAAAACCCCGATCGAAGCCCGGTACATTCGTTTCGAAGCGCTGGAATCCGCTAACGGTGCCTGCTATGCCAATGTGAAACGGATTGAGCTGTTCTGAGCCGCCGGCCGTTTCCTTTTCAAAAAGAATCAGATCCCCGTTCCCCGCCGGAATCCTTTCGGCGGGGATTTTTTCTTCTACTCGGAATAAAGAAGGCGGAAAACTCCAGATTCCACGGCCATTCCAAAAGAGGAACACAAACACTTTCGGATCACTTTCTGTCTGAAAAAAATCCTCTGTTTACACTCAAAATAAAAGATTTTCCTGCGGGAAGGATTGCCTTTTTCCAAAAAATATTCTATAATGGAGAAAAACTCCGGAGAGAGAAACGATGACAAGTGCAAAACGAAAAATGCCCTATCTGGAAATCGCGGAAGAACTTCGCAGAAAAATCCGCAGGGAAAACCTTTCTTCCGGAACTCCTGTTATGTCCAGCCGCGCGCTTGCACGCTATTACAAAGTCTCCCTGAGCACGGCGCATAAAGCGGTTCAAACTCTGGTGGAGGAAGGAATCCTGTATCGCCGGCAGGGAAGCGGAACCTATGTCGGCACACAGGCTCCGGATAGAACAAAACCGCTGGTCATCGGATGCAATTTCCGGAACAGACTCAATGATCGTCTGGAAAAACTTCTGTTTGAACCGGAAACGCACGCCATGGAATATCTGCAGTCTCAAAACTGCACTCTGCGGATGGTTCCGCCGGAGACATTCACCGAAGGGGATCCAACGGGGGAATCTCTTCGCGGACTGGACGGGCTTCTCATATCCACCACTCTCTCCTCACTGAACTGTCCTTACCTGCTGAATGCCCTGAAAATTCCGACCGTGCTTTTTCAGGGAGAATGTGAATACGATCTGCCCTTCCATCAGGTTCTTCCCGACCAGATGACCGGACTGCGCGCCATGTTCCGGAAAGCCGCGTACTGGAAGTTCGACAGCATCCTCATTGTTCATCACGACCATCAGAACGCCTGCTTCCGGAAGGATATCTGCATCCGAGCGGCAAAAGAAGCCGGATACCGCAACGTCGAAACCATTCTCATTCCTCAGAGCGGAAACGTTTACAAACTGGGGCTCCAGCTCGCAAGAAATTGCAGCAACAGACTCATCTTCACCGCAAGCGATCTGATCACATTCGATCTGATCCGGGCTTTCAATGACACGGGACTCCTCCCGAGCCGCGATTATCACATCGTCGGATTCGACAACATCGAAGGCATCAACATCCGCCCCTGCCCGATCCCGATGGCAACTGCAATTTCCTACAACCGCGAAAAAGCCGCAATCATCGCCGCACAGCTTCTGCTTTCCGAGATTTGGCAGCCTTCCGGATATACCCATATCATCAAGATTCCAACCGAATTCGTTCTCCGTGAAAGCGGACTGAACCGGAAATACAACTCTTTCGCAGAAACAATCACGATTCAGAATCATTCGAAAAAAGGAACCAGAACATGAAAACAAGAGCATGGAAGAATCGTAAAAACGCTCCGGGACAAATGCAGGACTCCCTCTCATTTCGTTCCCTCTCTCGACATTTTACCCTGATAGAACTCCTCATCGTCATTGCGATCATCGCGATCCTGGCGGCGCTGCTTCTGCCCGCACTGAACTCCGCAAGAGACAAAGCCATGGCTGTAAGATGCCTCTCGAATCTCAAACAGCAGGGAGCCGGATTCCTTCAGTACGCCATGGACAACAAAGAACGAGTTCCCTGTTCCGCAACTCCGGGAACAAACGGGGTCCATTACGCATGGAGACTTGCCATTGCACCGTATGTTGGAACAAAAGCGGAAAAGAAATATCTCTTTAACAATGAACCGGAAGCACGGAACAGTATTTTTTTCTGCCAGAAATCCAATCGGACCGCAGGATCACCGGAATTCGGGAACAATTCCCCGGAAGCCAGTTACGGGCTCGCCTATGCTTACAGCCTCCATGTCGGGTGGTATTCCACCAACCCGAAAGGATGCAAATTTCTCTCCGATATCAAGGGAAAATCTGCCGCGGAAACGATTCTGACTGCAGATCTTTCCGATCTCAGTATCGGCCCGGGAAATATCCCCGTCTGCTGGAGCCCGGACATCTCCGATCCGAATGTGGTCGGCAACCGGCACTCTCTGGGAATCAATCTCAACTGGGCCGACGGACATGCCTCCTGGATGAGCAATGCCGTTCTCAACGCAGGAAAAAATGCCGATATCAATCATTACTGGCGTATTCGTCCCGATGGTTCTCCAACCTCCGAACGGGAATAAATCTCTGTCATACACAAAAGCAAGATTGGACCTTCTATGAAAAAATCACTTCTCTCCCTGATCCTTCTCACGGGACTTCTGCTTTCCGGAGCAGAAAAACAGTTTGAACTGAATGGCGAACACGGATTGCAGGCCCTCATCGGCGGAACGTTGAAATCTCCGGTAAAAGCGGAGAATATCAAAACCGTTCCGGGAATGGGAAATGGAAATGCCATTTTCATCCCATCCGACGGCTCTCTGGTTTTTCCTCTGGACAAAATCGGAACGCAGACCGAAGGCACCGTCGCTTTCTGGCTCAAACTCGACACCCCCATGGAGGCGGTTCTGAACTATTTCGACCGCGACCGCCTCCTCGACGGCTCCATCGGAAACATCGGCGACGCCTACCGGGATATTCTCTTCTCCGGCGCTCCGTTCGCTCCCGTTCGCGTCTCCAAAAGCCATCTCTACGCGCAGGGGATCAACGGCGGCACCGCGTATTACAAGCGGATGTTCCCCGGAAAATGGCATTTCTTCGCCTTCACCTGGAACACAAAAACAAAAACGACCGGAAATCTCATCGACTTCAACTACTCGGAACGAATCAGCAGCAATCTCCAGCCGAAGCCGTTCGGCAAAGAACTCGCTTTCGGTTCCGCGAATCGCAAACAGGGATTGAACGGAAGCATCGACAACTTTACAATCTATGACAAAGCTCTCTCCCGGAAGGAACTGCTCCAACTCTATGCCGAACACCGTCCGCTGGACGCTGAACTCCACGACTACGCCCTGAATGTCGGAAAAAACAACACAATCCGTCTGCGCTTCCGGAATTTCTCAAAGCAGAGGATGGAGAAAAACATCCGGTTCGAAATCCTCGGTCCCGACGGCACGAAAAAAACGGAAAACTCTTTCCGCATCACCGCCGGACCGGGAGAGTTCGCGGATCTCAAAACCACCTTCCGCCCGGAAAAGGCCGGACTGCATCAGCTTGTTCTTGATACCGGACGCGTTTTTGAACTTCTCGCTCTGGACAGCAGCTCCATCCGCGGCAGAATGAAAACCGGAGAACTCAAACTCTCCCTGCTCGAAGAGATCGACTTCACCCGGAAACTCCCGAAAGAAAAATTCCTCCCCGACGGCACCGACAAAGTCGTTTCCTCTCCCGCGGGACGATACCGCGAAAGCTCCAACGCGGACCGTTCCGCCTTCACCTGCCGCCTGAACAAACTCCCTCATCCGAACCGGTATCACATTCTCGAAATCGAATACCCCGATGATGCGAAACGCGCCTATTCCGTCACCCTTTTTGCCGAACGGTTCGGAATCGCCATGAGCGGACAGATGAACGGAACCGCCATCTTCACCGGCGGAGAACATCCCGTTACGGAAACAATGCGGAAACGGCGGCTCCTCTGGCTGCCCTGCTCGGAAAACATCGCACTGATCTGCGAAAATTACAAGCAGAGGACCTCCGAAAAAGGCGCGGCGCTCGCCCGGATCCGTATCTACGAAACACAGGATGACCTCCTGCCGAAACAGTACGAAAGTGCCGGAGACCGCGCCCTCGGCGTCTGGGACGAGGATATCGCCATGGACGGCATGTGGTTCAACATGAACAATCTGGAAACGAACGT
>CALXMJ010000155.1 GCA_944389445.1 uncultured Victivallales bacterium
TCCGGAACGATCGAAGAGGTCGCCAACGCTGTAAAGGAATGTGTCAATCATGAATTTGGACTGGAACTTCTTTGAAGAACATTTCCCGCTGGCGGTCTCGTCGCTGAAGAATGCGCGATCCGCCGGACGGCTGACTCATGCGTTTCTTCTCTGCTCCTCGAATGCGGAATACCGAACGGCTTTTCCGCCGCTGCTTGCATCGCTTGCCGCCTGCGAGCATCCGAATGAAGATTTCTCGCCCTGCGGCCGGTGCGCCGTCTGCCGCGAAATGGCCGAAGGGACCTTCCCCGATCTGATTACCCTTGCCCCCTCCTCCCTCTCCCGGATCATACCCATCGGGGAAAGCGAGGACGAGGTCGATTCCATGCGCTGGTTCGAATCGCTGTTCTACCTCAGCGGCATGACCGAGTCCGGCTGGAAAATCGGCATCATTCACGAGGCGGACCGAATGAACGAGGCCGCTCAGAACGCTTTTCTCAAAACTCTGGAGGAACCGCCTCCGAAGTGCATGTTCATCCTGACGACCTCTCATCCGGCGGAGCTCCTGCCGACCATCCGTTCCCGCTGCCAGACCATTCAGCTGACCGACAACCGCTGCAAGTATTCCTTCCCGAACTCCGAAACCCTTCTGCCGATTCTGCACAAGCTGGCGTTCGAATCGAAAGGAAGTCTGCTGACGGCGGAGGACTGCGCCACCGCCCTGATCGAATTCGCGGAAACGCTCGGGGAGGAAGCGGAAAAAACCGTGGCGGAAAAATGGGCGCCCCGTCTCGCGGAATCCGAAAATCTGGAATCCGCCGGGAAAGCGCTCATCGAAAAACGGATCAAGGGAGAGGAAAGCTGCGAATACCGGAGACTCCGCGATCTCTTCCTCAGCATGATCCATGCGTATTTCGCACAGCTGGCGCTTCTGGTTTCGAACACTCCGGCGGAACTTCTGCCGAATCCGGAACTCTTCGAGCACTCCATCCGTCAAAACGAGGCGGAGGAGTTCGGCGCGGACCGCGCGTTCCGCTGTCTTGCCTACGCCGAGGACCTCCTGCGCGCCATGCGGACCAATGCAAACGATCAGCTTGCCATCCGCGCCTTCTGTCTGAAAATCGCGTTCAAATAACCGGCCGGAAGATCACTTCCGGACCGGCTGAGCCTCCGTCTTCCGCAGAATCATCCGCGGCCAGAGCGAGGGTTCATTGTTGACATGCGCTCCGTTTTTTGCGGAAAGATTCACACCTTTCCGTCCGGGAAGCTCCTTCGGATCGTCCTTGTCGTGAACATGAAGGGCGAATCCGGCGGGGAAGCCATCCCGCAGCGCAAGAGGCTCCAGACACGACTGCGGAAATACAATGTCATACACATAACCATCCGATGTTCTCGTGAAAGTGCAGGAGATCCGTTTTGCAGACTCCTCTTTGGAAAGCATCGCGACACCTCCGGCAAGCTGGCTCTGGACCTCGTAAAGACGATAGATGCGTCCCGGACCGCTCTTTCCTTCCGGATTCCCGTAGGAAAAATCGTAGCGGTAGTCGTCATCGTCGTATCCGGTACGCCCGGAGGAGATGCCGTTTGCTCCGCAGTCGAAATAAACCTCAAGACAGCCATCCAGCAGATACAGACGCGATCCGGCTCCCTCCGCGAGGAACCGTTCCGGCTCCGCTACAAAGCGGTCGTCGGCGACCTCCACGCGCAGATAGAGATTCTTCTCGTTCCAAGCCAGACGGAACTGCGCCGAGAAATCCGCTTTTCCCCTCCATGACGCACTGTTCCATTTGTAGAGATTGTGCAGAGGCAGCGCCGGAATCCGCGCCCACTCCGGTTTGTCTTTCGTGTACGGCACATAGAAGTAGTTCATGTTCCAGGAACCTTTCACGGAAGCTCCGTTTTTCAGCGCGGCGGTATAATCGGTCGAAAAACGGAAGAGTTCGCCGAACGCATTTTTTCCGCGTTTCTCCAGAATCTGTTCCAGCTTCCGGTTCGGATCGACGCGGAACGGGAGCTCTCCGCCGTCATAGCGGAAGGTGCCTTCCTGCGGACGGCCTGTCAGATTGCAGAATCCGGCAACAATGTTTCCTTCCCGGTCCGGACGGATCTCCACGCGGAGATTCGACTCCCCGCCGATGACTTCGCACTCCCGCAGAGCGTTCCGCAGAACGGCGGGGTCCTTGTGCTTCAGGAAGAGCGGAGCGGCCGTCAGAGGAATCGTCACGATGCCGTTTTCGGCTTTGACCTCGCGCCGGTTGCCCATCAGGTCGATGAATTCCGGAAGCTCTCCGGGGAAGCGGACATGCAGGACGGGTCCGCGTTCGAGTCCATCCTCGACCTTGTCGCTGACACACCAGATCGCCGCAACGCCTCCGTTGACCTTATCCCGGTAGACGTATCCGCGCACCCCCGCCGCAGGACGCACATCCCCTTCAAACACGGGATCCCCGAACAGATTCCCCAGCGTGTTCACCGCATTCATCATCGGATACGGAATCAGATAGTAATCCAGAAACAGATTGCTCGCCCAGAAATCCATCCGACGGATGCGCGGCCAGTACTTCAGGCAGATCAGATAGGTTCTGGCAAGCCACGCCGCCTGATTGAATTCCCGCAGACCGAAATCATAGGTCGGCTTGGAGTTGCTCCGGTAAGGATCCTGCCACATGCCGCACTCCCATTCGGGAACATTCATGAACGGGATGTTGAAGCCTTCCGTGTAATAGATTGGTTCCTTGTCATAGCCGTATTTCTTCAGGAGACGGATAAAATAGGCGGTCTCCTCGTCGAGATCGTTGACGCCGGCCTTGGTCCCGTCCAGGTTCCAGTAGACGTGGGTGGCAAACGCCTCCCAGCGCAAGCCGAGTTTCTGTGTCGAGGCGATGAACTTCTCCGTGGCGTCACGCCCGCGCAGACGGCTGAATCCGGCGGTGCCGCCATCCGGAAAAGTGATCGCATCGGGTCTGGCGCGCTTCACGCCCTTCTGAAAACCGCGGAGCAGTTTTGCCCATTCGTCGTAGCGGTCGGCACGGAGAAGTTTCGTCCGGTTCTCAAGCTCGTGATTGAACGACCAGCTCTTTGCACGCGGATTCGCCTTGACATATTCGTAGGTAATCTCCTCAACGCGCTTCTCATCCGCCGGAGTGATCTTCCCGGCATCCTTGATGAGCGAAGTGAGATAATCGCGATCCTCCGCCTTCTCCATCCGGAATCCGCTGTGCCCGCCCATCGACCAGACCATATTGGCGATCCGGTAGCGGTCGAGAAGCTCCAGAGCGTAATCGTTGAACCCGTAGAGGCGTCCGTAGCCGGTCGAACCGAGGCCGATGCGCATGTGGAGACGCGCAAGCTCGTCGCCGCGGGGAATCCGGCCGATGTGCATGGAGACCGTCCCGAAGAGATTTTTCGTTGCATGTCTGTTTTCCAGAAAGCGCATCACGCAGAACCGGTAGTAATCGCGATAGGATTCGCCCTTTTCCGGATGAAACACAGCCTGCACGACAAAGTTGCCCGTCCCGATTTTCAGATCGTCGAACGGAAGAGCCAGACGATCGCCGCCGCGAACCGTGTACGATTTTTTCCAGAGCTCTTTCCGGTAGAAATCGATCAGACTCAAATCCACACGTCCCTTTCCGCCGAAAATTTCGAACTCCGCCCGGACCGGTGTCCCGGCGTTGATCGTGCTGTCCGGATCGGAAGTGCGCAGATTGCCGGTCAGGGGAACCGTCACGAATTCCGTCGGTTTAGTGCCCTCCTCGACTTGCAGGTCATCCACCCAGGTCTTCTTGTCGGAAAGATTTCTCAGCTGCACGCCGACCGCGCCTCCGCGATGCGTAAACGTATAGGAAAACCGTCTCCATTCCGGACCGATCTTATGACGGGGAAATACCGCACCATGCGTAAACTGCATGTTCGACTGCGAAAAAGAGATCAGACCGAACAGAAACAGCCGCCCCTCCACCTCGCCTTTCACATAACAGCTGACCGTGTAGGTCCTGCCTTTTTCCAGAAGCAGGGGCGCAGTCACCAGAATCGCGCTCTTTCCCTGCACCGGATTCATCAGAAGACAGCGCGGACTTGCACCGCGTCCGTTTTTTTCGTCGATCTCGTACTTCGGAATCGCGGAAGGCGTATATTCCGCTCCGCCCGAACGGAACGAAAAATAGCGCAATCCCTGATCGAAGGTCGGATTCGGCAGAAGATTCCGCGTCACCGGCTTCTGAACGTACATGGCGTCATTCTTCCAGAAGTCGATCCCCGCGACGGGCGGAGGCGTCTTCCCTGAGACAGAAACCGCTCCCGGATCAATCAGAATCCGCCGCGTCTTGTCGATCGGCCAGAGAAGCTCCAGCCGTCCGGAAATCCTCGGAGGAGTATAGCACGCCTCCAGAAACGCCCCCCAGCTCCGCGGCACGATCAGCGATATCTTTTTCGCAGGAACAAATCCGTTCAGCGTCACCGATTCCACCTTTCCGGCATACGCGGCAAGATCCTGTCGCGGAGACTCCCGGAATCCGGACTCCGGCAGCAGATCAACATCCTTCCCGTTCACAGCGATCTTCATCTCCCGATATTTCCGCGGAAATTCTATCACGGGGAACAGACGGAACGAACGAAGTCCGGCAATCGTTTCCGCATCCACTCCGGGATCCCATGTCAGCGAGATCAATCCGCCGCGTTCCGGCTTGAGCGTAAACGAGAACACGGCGTTCCGCCCGTCCGGCAGACGATAGGTCAGAGAATAGGTGATCGCACTCGATTCCCGATCATACCGGACCTCCGGCTTCGTTCCCGGAGCACTCCGGAAGGGCATTCCGCCGTTCCCGGGAAAACTGCCGGAAAAATAGATCCGGCAGACCTCTTCGCCATCAGCGGTGACCACAATTTTCCAGTCCGGACTGATCCGGGAAAAAGAATCGCGGAGACGCAGTCCAACCCGCTTGTTTCCCGCCGTCAAAGCCACCTGTTCCACCGTCCGGCTGCCCATCGGCAAGCTCTTGACTTCCAGAACCGGAATCTCCCGTTTCTGAGTCTCCGCGGCAAACGGCGGAACATACTCCGGCAGTTCCGCACGAAGAACGGCAAAACTCAGAAAAAGAAATACTCCATACAAAACTCTCATTTGCCACTCCCTTCCTTCGAACCGGCAGCGGAACCGGTACCGAAATCAATCAAAATATTCCGCTCGTTCGAGATCGCCCAGTTCCGCTGAACCGTTCCAACCGGCACCTTTCCTCCGGCAAGACGCTCCATCACCGATCCCCAGCAGAGCGGCAATGTAATCTCCACACGTTTCGCCAGATCCTCCGGGTAAAACAGAAGACGGGAAACTTTCCCGAGATACGCGGGGAACTCCGCTCCTCCCCGCTGCTTGAGACTCTCCGGATCGTTGAAATGAATCTTCTCCGCCTCCGCCAGACGGAATCCCCCCTCCCGGTAGCGGGGAGACAGTTCCACCACAGGCTTCAGACTAATGTTCGGAATAGTCGCCCATTCCTTTTCCGAAACTCCTGGGTCCCAGCTCAGCCGGACCCGGCCCGGCCCCTCCGGAGCAAGCGTGAAACGGAACTCCGCAACGCGCTTGTCCGGGAGCTGATACTCCTTGCAGTAGGAGATCGTGCTCTTCGTCCGGTCAATCGCAACCCGTTCCTTTCCCGGAATCGTTTTGAACGGAAATCCCCAGCTTCCGCGGAAACTCCCGAGAAAATAGATCCGGCAGATCTCCTCCTTTCCGGCATAGACTCCGATTTTGAAATCCTGTCCGGCAAACCGGGAACCGTAAAGCTCCCGGAGTCCGATGCGTTTGTTCCCTTCGACAAGCGACGGCTGCTCCAGAGAAGCCCCCTTCGACTGAAAGCTCCCGACCTTCAGAACGGGTTCCGCGAAGACAGTCAGAAAAATGCCCGTCGCCAGCAACAGACAAAATTGTTTTTTCATCCGTATCCTTTCGTTGTTTCTTTATTTGAAAATCTTATTCCTGCTTCCGGATTCCCTCGGAGAGAATGCCGATTCCCGGATTGGATTCCCCCGGCCACTGAAGACGGGCAAAGATACGTCCCTCCACGTGGCCATCCAGGAACAGAATGTTCGCCAGACCGTTTGTCGCTGGACCGCGATCATAAACCGTCAGATCGCGGTCATCCCCCGCGCCATGGCGGTGGTAGAAAAAGTAAATGCTCCCGCGAGTCGCCGCATTCAGGCGGGAATCACCGCAGAACACAGCAGCGGAGGGACGAAGAGCATCGACCGTCTTCCGATACGGAAACACCGTCGAATTTCCCTCCTGAGGACCGCCCAGCAGATACGGATTGCCCAGAAAATGCCCCACATAAAACGGTTTGTTCCATCCGGCCTTCAGCGTCTCCGCAGGACAGAGAAAGGTTCCGCCGTCGCGATGATTGTAGAACACACCATAAGGCGGATTCTTTTTCTGCGCCGAGGTCCATCCGGAAAGCACAGCGGGCCAGGTCCCGTAGGGATCGTTCTTCTGCGCATAGTTCGGCAGAATCCAGTCATCCCAGTCGCCGGAGTACATGGACTGCGCAGTGCCGATCTGTTTCTGGACGTTCATACAGCCGGAACTGAACGCGGAATTCCGCGCCTTTCCCAGCGCCGGCAGAAGAAGCGCTGCAAGAATTGCTATAATTGCAATCACAATCAACAACTCGATCAATGAGAATGAATTTTCTTTTTTCATCCGTAAAACCCCTCCTGTTTCGTTAAAGCCTGAAATGTTTCTTTTTGACATCCATCCGTTCCAGAATGGCTCCGGCATCCAGATGGAAAAACTTATGATCCTCCAGCAGCATGGAGAGCATGACACGCTGCCATTCCGTGAAGATCTGTTTCTCAAAAATTTTTCTTTCTCCTTTTTCCGGGAAGAATCCGCTGTTCTGGTTGCGGCGGTTCCAGAAGTGCTCCGTCGGAAGAATGTCGCGGTTTGCGGAAATCTGGCCGGTGATGCTGCAGAACTCCGTCTGGAACTCGCGGGAGACCATGATTTTCATCAGATCCCATACCCGGTTGCGCTCCTCGGCGGCAATGTCATGCCGCAGATACGCCTTCAGGACCGATTCCGACAGCAGATGAAAACGCGTTCCCATGCAGTCCCGGTACGGAAGATATTCCAGAGAATCCACCTGCTTGTCCGGACGCTCCGGCTGACCGTTCTGCCTCGTCAGCCAGCTTCCCACCTTGAAGTTCAGCACCGCCCCGTTGTGGAAGAAGCTGCGGGGATCATTGATACGATCCCGGATCAGCACCGTATCACGCAGAATCTCCAGAAAACGGAATCCTCCCTGTGTATGGAACAGAGGCGCATCGCCTTCGTACGTCTCCTCGCGGAACGGACAGAGCATCAGCAGGACCGGCAGGAAATCCTGAAACAGAAACGATTCCGAATCCCGGTAATCCATGCTCGCAGGTTCCATGCCAAGCGACCGGCATTTCGCGGCAAAATCCGTCCACCATCCGAAATCCCCGGTCAGATCGGAGAGCCGGAATCCGGTTCGATCCAGAAGCCCCCGGTTGACTCCGATCTGATAGGTCGTGCAGGTATACGGGAGACAATCCTCATAGTTGAGTCCTTCCACCGTGGCAAGCCCGCCGATCACCTTCTCATAATCCGGGAACTGCGTCAGCTGCGCCGGCAGAAGATTGTCCTCCTTCAGAAACGCCGAATACACCGAGAGCGCCGCCTTGTAGTCGTGCATGCAGCGACGCTGCGTCTGCCGGTTTCCCAGGTCCTCCACCGCCTGAATGTCAAAATCCAGATGCAGCGACGCATTGACCAGATGCTTGTTCAGGAGTTTCCGCATGTCCGCAAAGGAAATCGTCGTCGGATGAATGTTGATCAG
>CALXMJ010000156.1 GCA_944389445.1 uncultured Victivallales bacterium
ATCAGAAGCGCATTCGACGCCCATTCGCTGAAATCCCTGTCCGCGAGCATTCCGGCAAGCAGTCCCATGGATTCGGCATAGGGCGGATCGGCGAAAATCAGATCCGGTTTCGCATGTGCGGCAAGCCTTTTGCAGCAGAGCGGAAGAGTGCCGGAGAGAATTTCGAATCCGGCGGTTTCCGCAATGGTTTCCGCTTTGGCACAGTTGGCTTTGATCGTGTTGCAGGAGCTTTTCTGCGCATCGACAAACAGGACCGATGCGGCTCCCCGGCTGGCGGCTTCCAGGCCGACGGCTCCGGTTCCGGCAAAGAGATCGGCGACTGCGAGTCCGTCAAGCTCTCCGAGACTGTCGAACAACGCCTGTCGCGCGCGGACCGCAGTCGGCCGCGCAGTCAGTCCAGACGGCGACCGCAGCGGCATTCCCCGCAGAATTCCCGATACGATTTCCATATCAGCTTCTCATTCCCATTCGATGGTTCCGGGCGGTTTGGAGGTGATGTCATACACGACGCGGTTGACTCCGTTGACCTCGTTGATGATTCTTGTGGAAATCCGTTCCATGAGATCGTAGGGGAGTCGGACCCAGTCGGCGGTCATGCCGTCCTGACTCTCGACCGCGCGGAGAGCGATGACATTGTCGTAGGTCCGTTCGTCGCCCATGACCCCGACCGTCTTGACGGGGATGAAGACCGGGAACGCCTGCCATGTTTTGTAATAAAGTCCCGCCTTTTTCATCTCCTCGACGATGATCACATCGGCTTCACGCAGGATATCAAGATCTTTTCTGTTCACGGCGCCGATCATCCGGACCGCGAGTCCGGGACCGGGGAAGGGCTGGCGCATGACCATCTCTTCGGGCAGTCCGAGTTTCCTGCCGACTTCGCGGACCTCGTCCTTGAAGAGTCTGCTCAGCGGTTCCAGAAGTTTGAGATTCATTTTCTCGGGCAGTCCGCCGACGTTGTGATGGCTCTTGATCATTGCACTGGGATTGCCGTCGATCGGCACGCTCTCAATCACATCGGGATAGGTGGTGCCCTGCGCGAGAAACTTCACATTTTCAATCTTCATGGCGGCGTTGTCGAAGACCTCGATGAACTCATGTCCGATGATTTTGCGCTTGCGTTCCGGTTCCGCGACTCCCGCGAGTTTCTCAAGAAACAGATCGGTCGCGTCGATATAAACGAGTTTCATTTTGAAACTTCCCGCGAACAGATCCTGAACGCGTTCCGCCTCGTTTTTGCGGAGAAGTCCGTTGTTGACGAAAATACAGGTGAGGTCGTCGCCGATCGCCTTGTGGATCAGCGCGGCGGCAACGGAGGAATCCACTCCGCCGCTCAGCCCTAGGATCACTTTTTCGCCTTTTGTGGTCTCGCGGATCTCCCGGACGCTCCGTTCGATGAAGGATTCCATGGTCCAGCTTCCGGAACAGCCGCAGATGTTTCGCGCAAAATTGCGGATGATTTCCGTTCCGCGGGGCGTATGCACCACTTCCGGGTGGAACTGGATGCCGTAGATGTTTTTTTCGGTATGGCGGATTGCGGCAAATTCGGTGTTTTCGGTTTTTGCCGTGGCGATGAAGCCTTCGGGAATGGACGTGACTTTATCGCCGTGAGACATCCAGACCTGCAGTTTGCCGGGCAGTCCCGCAAACAGACGGGATTCATCGGTGACTTCGATTTCCGCTTTTCCGTATTCTCTCGCATGACCGCGCGCGACGGTCCCTCCGAGCGTTTTGACCGTGAGCTGAAGTCCATAACAGATTCCCAGAATCGGGATTCCGAGTTGGAAGATCTCCGGATTGCACTTCGGCGCGTTTTCCTGATAGACGCTTGCCGGTCCGCCGCTCAGAATGATGCCCGCCGGAGCTTCCGCGCGGATCGCTTCGGCCGGTGTATTGAATGGGACAATGCGGCTGTACACCTTGCATTCGCGAATCCGCCTCGCAATCAGCTGACTGTACTGCGAACCGAAATCCAGCACAAGTATGGTTTCATTTTTTGCCATGATAGTACTCGATAATAGGGTTGTATGATTTTTTCTCAGACAAAAAATATACCATGAATTGCGTTTTTTTCAAAAATGGAACAGAGAAAATCGGGAAAAAAGAAAGGACCGGCGAAGGTCCCTTTTCGGGATTTTCGGAAAGTCCCGAAAAGGGGGGAGGGTGTGACGCTCTTGGCCTTTTTCCGATCCTGTTATTTCAGAGTCAGAATGCCGTATCTTCTCCAGCCGGAATTGTCGAAGATTCCTCCGAAGAGCGGGATGACTTTGCGTTGAGTCTGTATCCCGTCGCTGTCGTTGATGAGCAGGGCGATGCCGAGCTGTTTTCCGGCTTTCGCCTCTTCGGGTTTCAGACCGATCTGCTCCCAGGGAATCAGAATGTCATATTGTGTGACATTGCCCGTTCGTTTGACGGAGAAGGGGATCTCCCCCGAGATGGTTCCCGTCTTCAGTATTTTTTCATTGAAGGTGAGATATCGGTGCGCGACCGGACCTTTCGGGGAAAGTGCCAGGCCGATGGATGTCACTTTTTTCGAAGTGCGCGCCGTCAATTCATCGTATTCGAACAGATTTGCCGGATCGGTGTCGAATGCCAGCTGAATGCTGTCGTTACGCCAGAGGTCGCCGTCGGAGTACTGCTGATGGAACACATCGTCCTGAGATGCGATTTTCAGCAGCAGGCCTTTTGAATTCCTGCTGAATTTGATGACGGCGCTATCCTCTTTCCCGGATGCCCCTGTGCCTTTCAGCCGGACTTCATCGGTAAAGAGTGCACCGGACTCGGATTTCCCTTTCTCAAATGCGGCAAGAAACGTGAACTGGAGATCCTTCTTTAACAGCTGTCCCTTCGTCTTGAGCTGGAGTTCTCCCTTGAACGGGGTTAGAGGATCGAAATTCGATGTGATTTTCTGGACCGGAAGGGCGACGACCGTTTCTTTTTTCGCGGGGAATTCCACATTCTGTTCCGCGACCCCAGCTGGGGATGTCAGTTTCAAATCTCCCCGGAATGCCAGCGATGCCGTGTTCCGGATGGAAACGTTCAGAATCATCTGATCTTTTTTCTGAATCATTTCTGTGAACTTGATGACCAGCGGCGGATTGATTCGCGCAAAGCGGATCGTTTTGCCGTTTTTTCCCGGAAAGATTAGGGGCAGAACCCCGCGCGATGCGTTTTCCGGACCTGTCAGCTGCACTTTTCCTGCT
>CALXMJ010000157.1 GCA_944389445.1 uncultured Victivallales bacterium
GTCCGTCTGAGTCAGAGCGTGACACTTGAGCCGGGAAAACGATATCTCCTCTCTTTTTTTATTGAGACTGGCAAGGCTTCTACGGCCTGGCTGAATCTGGAAGGGAAAAAGCAGGTTCTTTTCAGTACCAACATTCAGCTGGGAGAGGGAAAACGGCAATATATTTTCCTGTTCACGCTTCCAGAAAAGCTCTATGCAGAAAATGCTGTTCTGACACTCGGAGTCGGAAGAACCTGCGGCATGACCCGATTCTTCCGTCCGCTTCTGATCCCATTGACGGAGAAGGAGTTCCTTCCGTATTCGCTCTCTCCGGAGTGGGAGTGCGAAATCAATGGAAAACGGATAAAAACAATTCTGACCGATAGCCGGATCAAACTCAGGAAGAACGGAGCCGAACGCAAAACAGCCATTCTGCGGAACCGCTTTCTCTCCCCGCGGGAAGGATATATGATCATCGGCTGTTCCGCGAACTGGGAAATGGAACTTTCCATGAATGACAGTCCGCCTGTTTATTCCACGATGGGACGCGGCAACAAAACGTTCCGCTATTCCGTCAACGATCATCAGATCTGTCTACCCGTGCGCCGGGGAGAAAATACTCTGACCGTCAAAGTTCGTTCCGGGTCGTCCGGCTGGGAGTTCGTCTGCGGGAATCCTCTCCCGAACCGGACATTCGGAAGCTGGAATGGTTATCTGCCGATCCCGGATGCTTCCGGATATGTTTTGCCCGGAAGCGCCCTCGACTGTTCCGCCATGACGCAGACCCCTTTACGAAAGCGGCTCTGTGCGGATCCAAACGGAAATCTTGTCCTTGAAGGAGATCGGGGGCCTATCCGTCTCCTCTCCTTCAACGGGGAGCTTCCTGAGCCTGTCCGAAACGAACCATATCTGAAAACCGTCCGGGAATATGCCCGAGCAGTCCGCCGGGCGGGATACAACATGATGCGGATCAATGCAATGAGTTCATACCTGGCGAGGAGCGAAAAGAATGGAGAACGGTATTCGCCGGAAGCTCTCAACCGTCTTCACCATCTTGCCGCAGCTTTCCGGGAAGAGGGAATCTATCTGCATCTGGTGTTGCTAGGCCCCGGGTTGTTCGGGTCCAAGCTGGAATCCGCTGCCAATTTTGTCCGCCGGGATGCGCTGAAAATGCATTTTTATCTTGGGAATCCGGTCGTCCGGGAACACTTCCAGTTTGTCGTCGAGATCCTGAAACGCCGGAATCCGTATACAGGAATCTCTCTGATCGAGGATCCGGTCATCGGAATTCTGGAGTTCTATAATGAACAGTTCATGGGAATCTCCCGGATCGGACGAGTCCGCAGAAATTTTCCCGATGATTACAGCTCCATGATCAAGGCGTGGAACACTTCTCTGAAGGAGCGTTTCGGACGGGATTTCCAGGAACGGGAGCTCCCGGAATTCTCGACCGGAAAACAATGGAACAGAGAATATGCGGAATTTATTCAGACCCTCGTGGAGGAGTCCAATCTCTGGTGTGAACGTGTTCTCCGGAAGGCCGGATATGCGGGTCTGTGCGTACAGAACGCGCATAAAAGTTTCGTCTTCCGCCGGGCTGGGTGGAATACAATGTCGATGCAGGACGATCATACTTATTTCAATCATCCGAGTGCCACAATGAGTATTGATTCCAGAGTCGGATCGGAAAGTTCTCTGGAAAACGGGGTCGCCTATCTGACCAGTCTGACGGCCGGACGTTTTCATGGACGTCCTTATTCCGTTGGAGAAATCGCGCATTGTTTCTGGAATCCATGGCAATACGAATCCGGAACGGTCTGGAGCGCCTATTCCGCTCTGCAGGGATTTTCGTCGATTGCGATTCATGAGAAGTCCATCTCTCGGGATGAGAGCCGTATCGGTTCCTTTTCCGTTGCACAGAATCCGGTTGTCCGGGCGGGGGAATTTCTTGCTGCGCACATTTTCCGAAGAGGGGACGTGCAGCCGGCGCGGCAGGAGGTGATCTATACCTGTTCTCCGAAGCAATGGAAAAAACTGAATCCCTGGCACTCTCCGGCAACGCCGAATCTGTTGAAAACGGCGTTGGTTTCCCGGGTCTCCGTGGAATTCCCCCGCACGGCATTGTCCGCCCGTTTCCCGGTTGGAGGCAAAGAGCTCCTCCGACGGAGCATCATGGACGGATCCGGCATCCTGGATCACGACTGGTTCTCTCAGGAAACGGTAGCATGGAAGGAGGACAGCGTTTTCCTGAGTGATACCGGAGAGCTCCGGCTGGATATACGGGAAAAAAGTTTCCGGATCTCCAGTCCCAGGACGGAAGTGTTTCTCTCTCCTGCAGGAAAGAAGGACCCGAAGCCGGGAGTTCTGCAGGTCTGCGGCAGCAGCGCCGACTCCTGTATCGGACTGGTCTCTGTGGACAACAAACCGCTGTCAGTCAGTCGGCGAATGGTTCTTGTCTATGCAACACGGGCGGTGAATTCAGGAATGGAGCTTTCCGGAGATGAGACGCTTCTCCGCAATCCGGGATCTCTGCCGGTTCTTCTGAAAACAGGAACTTTTGAATTGAAAATTCACAGCAAACGTCCGAAGATCCGGCTCTATGCACTGGATCTCCGGGGGAGGCGCATGGAGGAACTGCCCCTCCGGAAGAGCGGAAATGCCTACCAGGTGGTCATCGATACCTCGAAGCTCAGATATGGCCCGACCGTGTTTTTTGAACTGGAAGGGTAATTGCAATGTCTTTTTTTGACAAACCGCTTTTCCTTTACCGCCCTCCTTACGGGAAGCACTATCACGAGGATTTTGAAACACTTCGCTTCATGATCGACGCAGGCGTTCGAACGGTCGTCCTCTCTCCGATGAACACCCTCAATTCGTTCGGAGAGCCCTATTCCGAGCATCCGCCTGTCTGGAAGTGGTTCCAAACCTGCGATTTCAACATTCTGGAGAGTCTGATTCAGGAAGTCCTGAAAATCTCCCCGGAGATCCGATTCATTCTGACGATTGATCTGAACTCTCCGCAATGGCTTTCCCGGCGTCTTCTGCTGGATTCATTTTACAGTCTGGGCGAAATTTCTCTCCATTCGCGCTGGAAAGAGGAGACTTCCGCCTATTTACGCGCCTTCATCAACTACTGCGAAACCCGCCATCGCGAACGTGTTTGCGGCTACATCCTTGCCTGCGGACGAACACTTGAATGGATTGAATCCCGGAACGACAAACCCGGTCCGGCCAAATGCGCCGCATACACACAATGGTGCAGGGAAAGAGGACTTCCGGAAAATCCGCCGGACTTTGCTCAAATGGATCTCTCCGCTCATGGGTTCCTGCGGGATCCGCAGACCGAGAAAACAAAAATACAATGGCTTCGATTCTGCAACGAGCTGACCGGGCGGCTCGCGGAGGATTTCATCCGAATCGCCCGCGCCTCCATCACAAACGGAAGTGCCATCGGACTTTTTTTCGGGCATACCATGTATGCTTCCGCAGGCGGACACAATGAATGTGAACAGGTTTTTGATCGGGCTGCGCCGGATTTCGTCATCGGCGCGGCCTGCAACACGGAACAGACGATCGGAGGAAACGGCGGATTCAATGTTGCGGAGTTCATGCTGAAAAACCGGAATATCTGTTTTCTTTCGGAATGCGACCGTCTGACCAGCACATCGAATCTGCAGCTCTCGGAATTTATCCGTATTCCGGAAACGGGGCACTGGGTGCGCTGGAAAACGGTGAAGGAAGATGTTGCGGGCTTCCGCCGGGAGGTCGGAATGGCTCTGATCCACAGTTTTTCCTTCTGGCCTTTTAATATCTGGGGGAACTCCTACCGTTCATCCGAACTGAGAGACACAATCCGTTCATGCATCCGGATCTGGGAGCGTTATGCAGGGAAAAGCGGGAAATCCGCTTCCCAGATTCTTCTGGTCGCCGATCCCGAAAGCAACTATTATGTGAACATGCGATATCCGGTCGTTCCGAATGTTCTGGGCTGGAAACTGCGGGGCAAAATTCTTCCGGAATCGGGAACTGCATTCGATACGGCCCATTTTCAGGATCTTTCCAGAATGGAACTGGATTGCTACAAACTGATTATCTTCCAGAATCTTTTTGTCGTCGGAGAGGAAAAGGAGCGGATTTTGCGGGAAAAAATCTGCCGTAATG
>CALXMJ010000158.1 GCA_944389445.1 uncultured Victivallales bacterium
CAGCGGTTGTTCTCCGGATTCTCCGCGTGCCCCTTCACCCAGACAAATTTTGCCTTGTGACGGATCTTTGCAACAAACAAACGCCGCCACAAATCAATATTTTTCACGGAATCCCCTTTCCGATTGATCCATCCGTTTTTACGCCATTTCTCAAGCCATCCTTTTTCCATTGTGTCGATCAGATAGCGGGAGTCGGAATAGATAGTCATGATACACGGCTCACGGAGCGCCTCAAGAGCGGCGATTACGGCAAAAATCTCCATGCGGTTGTTGGTAGTGCGGCGGAAACCTCCGGAAATCTCTTTTCGGAAATTCCGATATTTCAGAACGGCACCATATCCACCGGGACCGGGATTGCCGCGACAGGCGCCGTCAGTGTAAATTTCAACGATTTTCATAGACAAAAAACGGAAGCAATGACAAAAAAAACCGGAGCCGGGAAACAAACCGGCTCCGGCAAATCAATCCGTCTGCGCTGTCAGACGCGTTCCACCACAATCTCAGGATCAATCTCGTCTTTGAGAATCCGTTCGATGCCGTCCTTGATCGTGATCGTCGCATGAGGGCATCCGCCGCAGGCACCACGGAGGGAAAGTTTCACGGTTTTCCCTTCGATCGCGATTATTTCAAGGTCTCCGCCGTCCGCCTGAAGATAAGCACGGAGTTCTTCAAGTCTTGCTCTGATCTTTTCTTCCATGTGTTTCATCCTTTCTCGTTAAAATCTTTCGGTTACGATACTATTAATCTGTTTTAGTAATTTTTCAATGCCGAATCGAAAAGGTTTTCAAAAACTTCCACATCCTCCCCGGTGGTATCGTCCCAGAAGGAGAGACGGAACGCTCCGAACGCCAGTGTTTTGGAGAACCCCATCGCACGCAGGGTTGCGGAGGGCTCTGGAGTCTCCGCCATACAGGCAGACCCCGCCGCCGCGGAAACGCCTTCCGATTCCAGAATCCGGACCAGGACAGCTCCCTGATGCTCCGGGAAAATCAAATGGAGAATGTACGGCGACGCCTTGTCCGCGGGGATTGTCTCGAGCACATGTCTTCCCGCGGAATGTCTGATCGCCGCCAGAATTCGGGATCGAATTTTTCTCATCCGGGCGGCTCGCTCCGCAAGATTCTCCAGGTTTCGCTCTGCGACGGATGCAAGCACATGAACAGCGGCCGGAACACATCGTCCTGCGGCATGGTCCGCACTCCGCAGGGCATGAAAGCGCCGGGAAATGGTCCTGTCCGGTGAATCGCGGAACAGAAGTGCGGCTCCGCACGGAGCACCGATCTTGCAGCCGGAAACCGTCATGAAATCCAGTCCGGCATCCTCCCACGGAACCGGAATCTTGCAGACAGACTGCGTGGTATCGGCAAGAAATTTTACTTTCCCGGATGAATGAGAATCCAGCAGGGAGCGGATGGCGGTCAAATCCTGCACGGCTCCTGTCTCTGCATTTACATGATGAAGTGCAAGAAGAGAAACTTTCGGATTCAGCAGAGAGGCAAGGGAATCCAGATCCACCAATCCATCTTTCCGGATTTTCGCACAGGTGACCTGAAGTCCAAAGAGGGAAGCGAAGCGGCGGATCGCCTGTTTCAGCGCGGGATGTTCCGCCTCGGTCGTCACGATCCACGTCCCCGGATGCGCCGCACAATGCATCCGGACTGCCGCGGCAAGCGCCTCGGTCCCGGAATTGCACCAGAAGACATCGGCTCCCGGCGCAGCCGCATCCGCCAGACGTTTCGACGCCTCCCCGACCAGGCGCTTTGCCCGGATACCAAGAGCCCCGGCGGATTCCTGATTTGCATACGAAGAGAGAAGCGTTTCGGAAAACAGGTGAACCGCCCACTCGAACGGACGGCATGATGCGGCATTGTCGAAATAAAGCTCCACTCAGGCCTCCTTGCGGTAAGAGCCCGGACGGGGAATGGTCAGAGCAAAGGCACTGTTCGCAAGCGCCATGACCGCGGCAAAGCCGAACAGAACCCCGACTCCGAATTTCTGCCAGATCATTCCTCCTGCCAGCGCGGCAAGGATGCTGATCAGATGATTAATGGAAATGCCTGTTGTCAGCGTGGAAGTCATCTCCTCCTGCGAGTCGGAAATCTCACGGACATAAACATTTGTCGCCATGGATGTTGTGCTGATCACGGCATCCAGCAGGAAATTCAGGCAGACCACATAATATGCAATGTTCTTCGCGAACAGCGAATCCGCGTATCCGTATACCAGGCAGACAAAAAACAGCACCACCGTATCGTAAATCATGATGTTCTTGTAGCCGATCCGATCCATCAGGCGTCCGATCATCGGGGCGCAGAAGATATTGACCAGCGCACAGATTCCGACCAGTACGGCCATCGTCGTCGTATCCATTTGATAGTTCAGGATCAGGACATAGGGAGCAAATGTGATAAAAATCTGCTTCCGGGCTCCATAGAACAGCTCCAGCGCATAAAACTTGCCATACTTGCGGTTGAAATACAGGCGGGGACGCTTCACAACCGCTCCCTCACCGGTCTTCGCCAGCAGGATCGCCGCCACACTGACCGCCAGCAGAAGGACGATGAATCCCCATACGATATTATACAGCAGAATCTGATTTTACACATGGAAAAAACGGAGACCGGCGTAAAAGATTGCCGCGGCAATGAGGCTGCCGGCGACATTCCCGGCATTCATCGCGCTTGTCACCATTCCAAGAGAGCGGCCGAGCTTGCCGTAGCGGGCAACCCGCATCGCAATCGAACTCCGGACCGGCATCAGGATGTGCTCGCCTGCGCTCCAGACCATAATCAGAGCCGTAATCAGGATCTTATCCGCGGAAAGCATCAGACCGGCAACGCCCGCCATCGAAATCAGAGTCCCGACCTTGAGAATCCGCCAGTCCGTCAGACGGTTCATAACCGCAAGGATAAACACCAGCAGAAGTCCCGGCATCTCCCGGAAAAACTCAAGGAGTCCGCGCTCGAACTCGTTGATCCCGCGCATATCCGCAAGGTAATTGTTCAAAACAGCGGTAAAACAGCCCGCCGCGACACCCCACATCAAAATACTCAGAAAAAACTGCGAGGCACCCGTATTGGGGCGAAAATAATTTGCAACATGCCTGAACATCATTCTTCCATCTCCTGAATCAGAAACGGTTAATATACATGAGTTCAGGCAATTTTCAATTTACGGACCGTCAGATTTTCAGTCCGGCGACCATGGCCGCGGCGTCTTCTGCAATCGCGTCAAGCGTTTTCCCCGGCTTGTAAAGTGCACTGCCGATCCCGACTCCAGCACAGACTTTCATGAAATCCGGAATATTCCCCGCATTCACGCCGCCGACAGCAAAAATAGGTTTCTTGACAACCGCTTTCAGATCTTTCACATAGCCCGGTCCGAGAATCGCCGGAAAGAGTTTCAGATAGTCGGCTCCGGCCTTGATCGCAACGAACGCTTCGCTTGCCGTGAAAAAGCCCGGCATGGAAATCATTCCAAGACGTTTTGTTTCACGGATCACTTCGGCATCGGTATTGGGAGAAATGATGAACTCGCCGCCCGCATCGTGCACGGCAATGACATCCTCCGGCGTCAGGACCGTTCCCGCTCCGGCGATCTGCCGATCCTTCACATGTTTCGAGGCAATTGCGATACTTTTCAAAGCATCAGGCGAATTCAGCGGAATTTCCAGCAGACGGATTCCGTTCTCAAACAGCACATCGCAAACCGCAGGCACCTCCTCCGGCGTAATTCCCCGCAGAATTGCAATCAGCGGACATTCTTTCAGATACGTTTCAAAACTCATGTCGTCCATTCCTTTCTTTGATTCGGTTCAATCAGGATTCATGTTTTGAAGTTCACTCAACGGTAATATCGATAATCCATAATCCTCCTTGGATATGGAGTATGCTACATAAAACGAGTCCCCGAATTCCACTGCGCAAGGATAGGACCACTGGGAATCGTGCCGCCCATCCCGGCAGACGGGCGACCGGGAATTCCGAATCGTAACCTGACGGCAGAACGTATCTCCATCCGGCTCGGTCAGCAGAATACGGAGCCAGGAACGGGTGTCGGGAAAATCCGCTGACGGAGATTTCAGAATCAGATACCCTTATCCGGACGAAAGGAGCCCGGCGCACATTTTCGACGAGGACGCCGGAACATCCGCCGTATCAAGCGCCTCCCAATGTTCCCCATCCGCCGAATCCGCAGTCAAAAGCCCATGATTCCCGCTCCGGACAAATGCGCGTATCCCCTTCCGGATCGGCATCAGAGCGGTCTCGGGAAACATCGGAACCGCCGAAGATGAGCAGGAAAGCGGAATGACCCGCCAGCAGGTCAAATCCTCAGAGTCGGATATCATAACCCGCGGTTCATGCAAATTAAACTCGCCTCCGCACAGAAGACGGCCGTCCGGCAGGGAAATCGGCGGATTCAGCGGCTGAAAACCAGCAACCGAGCAGACTTCCTCCCAGGACAATTTATTTTCCATCAAACGGAACAGAACGGTCCGGCCGCCGTTATCCGCCGGAGCATGCGGCTGGCAATGAACCTGTCCAACCAGTGCATACAGAGAGGAACGGTACTCGAACAACTGACAGCTCTCCCAATTTGTCACGTCGTCAATCCTCAATGCCGGACGAATCTCCCGCAAACCGTCATTCTTCCGGAACATCTCGTCCCAGCTGGTCCACCGGATCACCGTCTCACGGTCGCTTTCGGATTTTCCGCAGGCATTCCAGGCGGTATAGAAACGATCCCTGAAATG
>CALXMJ010000159.1 GCA_944389445.1 uncultured Victivallales bacterium
AGAACCACTCCGAACAGGGTACGGTACTCCCGGAGCGGCAGTTCGCGAATATCCTTTCCATCCAGCAGAATCGCACCGGAGGAGGGATCGTAGAAACGCATCAGCATATTGGTGATCGTGGTCTTGCCGCAGCCGCTCCGGCCGACGAGCGCCACGGTCTCGTTCCGGTGCAGCTCAAACGAAACGCCGTTCAGAACATTCTTTTCGGGAATGTATCCGAACGAGACATCGCGGAACTCCAGTTTTTCCGGTTCCGTCTCCGGCATGACGGCATCGGGAATCTCCGGCACGTCGGAGTGCGTATCCAGAATGGTGAAAAGCTGATCGAACGCCACGCGCGTCGCCGTAAACTGGCTGTAGACATTGCTCAGCGCGTTGATGATCGAGATCAATGACGCCTGATATCCGATAAACGCAACCAGAACTCCGACCGGATAGCCGTGATGCAGAATCTGCCACGCTCCGCCGACCACAACAAACGCGGTCAGCCAGTAGCCGATTCCTTCCGTTACGAAATTGAATTTCATCGTCTCTATGACACCGGCGATCCAGCGCTCCTGAGCGGTCCAGACCTGCGATTCAAATTCATTCTGGACACGGTCTTCCATGGAATACGCCTGGATCGTCTTGTAGCCGTGCAGACGATCCATGATAATCTCGGTCACCCGCATCTGCGCCTGCGCCGCGGCTTCGCTCCGGAGATAAATGCGCGGCGCAAGTTTATGGGCGGTAAATACATAGCAGACTGCCCCGAACACAATCACCAGAGTCAGCGACCAGGAAAAATAAAAACAGACAATGATGCTGAAAAAAAGTCCCGTCACATGCAGGGAGAGAGTCTGCATGACCGTCTGAATGAAGAGCCCGAGCGCATTGATGGAACTCCCGAATACCCGCTCATACAGAAAACCGGACGGAAAACGGCTGTGGAACGAAAGGCAGAGATGCTGAAGATGCCCGAACGAACGGGCTCGCAGCTTGAACACCACCGACTGCTGGACACGGTAAATCCCCCGCATCGCAATGTACCACAGCCCCATCCGACTGAACTGCACAATCACAAAAATGACGGCAGCGGCAACCGCCAGCATCATATTTTTCGCGGGAATCGCGGTATCAATCACATATTTCGGGAAGAGCGGCATCAGCGCGACTGCGATTCCGGCAAGAGCCACACAGATCATGGAAATGAGAATTTTCCATTTGAACGGAGCCACCATCGGCTGAAAGCGTTCGTATATATCACGCCATCGGTATTGAATCACCTGCATTTTATCCGCCGACTCATCATCTGCGCCGTCCTGCATCCTGCTCATTCCGCAACCTCATGAATTTCTGATTGAAACAACACGCCGACGGAAATAATCTATCATGGCTCCACGATTATGCAATCGGATTCCTTTTGAAAAAAGTTCAGAAAAATCACCGAAAAAAAGAAAATTGATGTTGCGGGAGAGAAATTCCGGATATATATTCCTCCGGTATGATATTGTTTGAGACGCTTTAACGAGAAAGACTGGAAAAAAGAAAATGACAAGAAGAATCTGTTTGATCGTCCTGTTTGCGGGACTGGTTTCCGGCTGGTTTCTTTCCTCGGCGCCGGAAGCCCGGGCGATCGACCCCGTCACAATCGCGATTCTCACCCCCATCGCCATCAAAGCCGCCCAGGTCGCGGCACCGTACATACTGAAAGGGCTGACCAATATGGGGAAAGCATCCCTCAAAATCTTTCCGGACATGCTGAACATCTTCAAACTGCCCCTTGGAATCGGCATGACTCTGCTTGCCTGGCCCTTTCCCGGCTGTTTCGTCAAAGGGCTCTCCTATACGTTTCAGGGCTTCCTTGCTCCGTTCAAACTGGTCTTTCATACCATCATGATCCCCGTGGCGGCTTTCGGCATCAACGTTAATTAGCGGGGCACAGGATGAGTCTGCCCAGACGGGATTACAATTACGAGTGGATGCTCCGCGACTGGTACGGAAGAGACCGTGCACAGTCTGAAATCGCCGCAAAACAGGCGCGGCCCAAACCCATCTCCGATGCGCTGGACAACGCATTGAAAACCATTCTCCCCCCTTCGAAACTCGCAATCACCCGGATTCGGGGACGATGGATCGACATCGCGGGAAAAGTCAATGCAAAACACTGCATTCCCTCCTTCATCCGGGAGGGGATTCTCCATATTGAAATCTCGCATCCGGCCTTCCGCATGGCAATCGACACGCCGAAAATGCGGGAACTCTTCCTCTCCCGCATTCATAACGAGTTTGGAAATGAGATCTGTTCCGGCCTGAAATTCATTCCCGCTGGCCGCAGAAAAACAGAAGAAAACTGAGACCTCCTCCTCTTGCACCTCCCCTCGCTCCTCAGCGGAAACGGCGGCAGCCTTGCCGAAATTCTCCGCGGTTTCCGGCTTTCGGCAGATTCCGCATCAATTTTTGTTAGTCTCTCCTAAAAAAACGCTTGACATCTTCCATTCCACATGTATATTTCATTATTAGAACAAGCTAACTTATATATTCAAATATTTTTCGAAAACAAGGAGCGATTCCTATGGAGAACAGAGAGATCATTCCGCTGAACAAACTGGAAATCGGCAGGAATGCCATTCTGATCCGCCTGGACGGGAAATTGAGAAAGAAGAAAAAGTTTGCGGATCTCGGCCTTGTCGCCGGGACTTTGCTGCAAATGGAGGGGAAAGCGCCGTTCGGCGGACTTCTCCGGATCAAGGTCATGGGAAGCAGCATCTCCATCCACTCGGAAGATGCGGAACACATTCTGGTCGGCAACGCATAAAAAGGATTCAATTTCAGATGAACAAGGTTTTCAGAATCGCGCTTGCAGGCAATCC
>CALXMJ010000160.1 GCA_944389445.1 uncultured Victivallales bacterium
TATGAAGATATCCGTTCGGTTCCGGCGGAAAACGTGTTACCACATGTCCGCCGCAGCGGTCTGTTTTAAGATCCTGATCTATTATTTCCGTAATAAAATTGGAATTGACTCCATGATTTGATTCTGCCGCATCCATGATGGCTGGTCTCCTCTTATTTACAGTGTTGCATCCAATAATATAAATTCAAATTCAGAGCTTTTCCAGCGGAATGAATCATTTTCCTTCAATTTCGGATGCAAGAATTTCAACGGAATCCTCGACAAGACCATACGGAAGGGCGGTTTTCTCGCCATTGACGGAATATGCGTCGGGCGACCATTCGTAATTTTTCCGGAGGATCGCGTCCAGTTCGATAAACCGGAGCCCCTTTTCCCGCTTCAGTTTCCGAAGATATTCCCCATACCGCCGATCCGCTTCCGCATAAATGCCGTGTTTTTCCGGAGCAAGCGGAAACGGCGTCGTAAGGAACACCGAACGGATCTCCTTCCGGTTGATGAAAAGTTCCGTCAGCATGGCGATGGCATTCATTTCCTCGCGAATGCCGAGATTGCCATGCCGGTCAAGCGCAAGAGGAATCACCATTGCGGCATCCGCTCGGCTTGTTTTCAAGCGGTTGAGCAAATCCGGAATCGTTTCCAGCGCGGCGCTGCCGGATGGCTGCATTGAATGGTTCCATTCCACAAATTCCAGCTCGATATTCCGTTTTTTCAGTCGTTTTTCCAGTTTTTCCTTCAAGCCGTTGAAGTTTTCCGACACAACGAGCAGCCGGGTCACAGGACGCAATTCATTTTCTATTTTCCGCAGCAGCTCCCATGCACGGACTTCATGCAGACTCATCCGATGGAGGAGCACCAAGACTTTTCTGCCATGTTCATCGCAAAGTCCCTCGCCGGAGGTGCTCAGGGTATCGGGCAATTCGCTCACAGGACAGACCGCAATTCCGCAGGAATCAAATTCAAGATCCGGAATGGAAATGGAAAAATCCGCGGCAAATCGGTGTTCAATTCCCTTGCCGTCAATATGAAAATATTTTTTTGCGATCTGATTCCGGGCAAAGCGGTCGTCATGTTCCATCGGCATCGCTGCGATGCGGATCGGTTCCCGGAAGGAGGACATGTAGGGATTCTGTCCCTGCACTTCCGCTTTCAGGAACGCAATGTAATCAACCGGGAGCCCGGAATTGATTTCCAGAGTGATTCCTCCATATTCATCGTCATAAAGGAAATAAGGGCTCCAGATCTTCATGGAAAGATCCGGGCGGAGCGGAGCCTTGTCCCCTACCCTTTCCTTTCGCGGAATGTCAAATGCTGAAAATCCGGAATTCGGATCCGGAACGATTCTCAGAACAGGTTCCGTCAGGGTCTTCAGGGCAAAATAGTTTACGGAGGAATCAATTTTCTCTCCATTGAGCTCCCAGTGATAAGCAAATTGATCCTGATTTAATACATCGTAATGATCCAGGGAATAGGGATTATGCTTTGCCGTGAACAGAGCAAGGGAATCATTCCTCCGGACAAGCGGGAACTTTTCCCCTTTTCTGGAAAGCAGCTGCAACGGTTCAACCGGAGATGCCGGTGCGAAGTCGTCTTCGCTCATCAGACGGAACTTCCCCTCCCCTTTCTTTCGCCAGGAAAGAGCCGCCCAGTTCGTGATCGGCCCCTTGTAATAGAGAAATTCTATGAAACAGGAACCGTGCTTCAGCGGAAGCGTCAGCTCGTCGACCGTGCCGATGGAGGCGGTATCCGGAGCCTGGAACTCGCCGAACCGGCGAAGAACGGTTTTACCATCCACACGGAAGATCCGGGTGGAATTGGTATTCAGGCGGAACTCATACAATCCGTCTTCCGGAACGGAGAGCATTCCGTTGAAACGGGTCAGAAGATTGCGGTCCGTATCAAACGGACGGCGTGTAAAGAAGATCCGGGAAACATTTCTCCCCCAGTTCCGGTTTCCGAAATGTGAGAAAAATGTGCTTTCCAGAAGATTTGTCGCATTTTCCGCCGTGGATTCCGCTTTCCGGTTCAGATTGCGGGCGGATGCCGAAAACGATTTTGAGGAGATTCCGTTCAGTTTTTTCAAATCCGGAGTCAGCCTGGAACAAATCTCGTCCACAAGGGCCGCCTGTTCCTTAAGAGTTGTTCCGATCGCCTTCCAGAGTTCCCGCTGCGCGCGCAGAAACGGAATATTGCGTTTCATATTTTCCAGACGGTTGATCTCCGCCGGATGGTCCGGATAACGCCGCATGATATCCTGCTGGCGCAAGCGGAAATTCGGCGGAATTTGCTTTTTGCTGCCGTTCCAGCGGCTCATCGGCTGCTGCTTCGAAAAACCATAATATACAGAATAGGTCTCCGGGGCGGACGTCCCCGGAAAAAGAAGATGATCGCTGTCGTACTGATGAACCGAAACCGGTTTGTTTTTCGAATCATAAACGCGAAGGCCGTTGACGGTTTTCCCGGGCACACAGATTTGCCGGAGATCCAGAAAACCATCCTTGTTCAGAACTCCGTGGCGAACGATCAGGCAGTATTCCGCATCCTTTTCCAGCCATTTTCCGGCGGCAGAGGACTTAGCCTGCGGTCTTTCCGCGGTTTTTGCCGGAGCCGGAACTGCGGAGACCGCGGAGGATGACCGGACAGCTTCCGATTCTTCCGTCTTTCCCGCTACCGGTTCCAATCGCAGATATGCCAGGGTACAGAAAAGAATCCCGCAGAAAAGGGAAATCAGAATGGAAATCGCAGCTTTCATTCGGCACCTCCGATTCCGGTCATTTTGAAAGAGACATCCAGTCGGATGTCCGGACAGTTCAATTCCAGCTGCTGGTCCGTCTGTTTTACAGAAATCAGCCGGGAGGTCAGGAGGCTGTTTGTCAGCGTATCAAAGAACTGGATAAGATAATCCCCTGAATTCATCCGGGTTTTCAGGGTCGCCTTGACTTCGCGGGAAACCGGGACGTCAGTCGGATCATTCAAATAGTAATGCAGCTGTTCCGCATTGTAAATCCAGCCGCAGAGGAAGTTCCCCTTCCGGTTCAGGAACAAACCGCCCAGTCCGTTTTCCGGCAGTACAGCCGTCTGTTTCAGGGATTTGAACAAATCCCGCGTCTTTTTCAAAACGGGCTGAGGCGGCAGTACCGGCGGACGGCTCCGGACGGAAACAACTCCGTAGGAAACAGGACCGTCCCGAAGATCTATTCCCTTTATGAATTTGGAGAATCCCGTATAATGCACATATTGATTGCGGATGTGGATGAAATCATGCCACCACAGCAGAGGCGTTCCCGCGTGGCGGGTGAACAAAGCCGCCCAGATTCCTCCGTGAATGTCGCCTGTCAGCAGAGAAAACGCGGAGCCGCCTGCCGTTCCGCCGTACTCCGTGATGAGAACCGGTTTTGCGATATTCTGAATCTGCGACTGATGCCGCTGCATCTGATTGACAATCGGGATCTGGGCGGATCGATAGGCATCTCCGCAAATATGGTCCAGCTCCCGGGGATCTATTGTCAGAGCTCTCCACCCCATGAGATTGCCGATTTCTCCGCAAACGTGGGTCGCCACGAGATACTCTCCCTGTGTCTCCCGTTTGATGTCGTTTGCTGTCATTTGATGCCATTGTATCATTGTTTTATCATTTTTTCGTTTATACGAATTGCTGACAAGATCGACTTCGCTCCAGAGCTCCATTGCGAAAATATTGGTATATGCGCCCCATCGCGCAGCGATATAACGGTTCCGCTTCCGGGAGAAATCAATCGCCTTCGGATCGCACCAGAATTCATCGGCATTCTGAAGGAACGCCGAGTTTGCCACGGCAAAGATTCCTTTGGCATTGTATGGGGAGTCATACCATTCCGGATCGCAGACATCGGCGATTTTGCCGTGATTGTCGAGCACAAGATTGATCATCATCCGATATTGCTTTGCATAATCCAGAAGATAATCCAGTTTCCATGCGTTGACCAGATTGTAATTTCCTACGCCATAGAAACCGGATCGGGAGGAACTCCATTCGATGGCATAGGTCCAGGATGCCATCCAGACTTCCATCAGGTTAATTCCCGCCTTGGCGCAGCTCCGGATATACTCTTCGTAATCCACATTGCCGCGGTCCGGCAGATGACCGAAGCCGAAACTGTTTTCACTTCTCTGGTCCGTGTTGGAGTGAATGTTGATGCCGATCGGATAGAAGAATCCGCCTCGCTCGTATTCGAAATAATGAGGATTCCGCTTGCTGACCCGGATGAACCCGGGTGCATTGGATGGGGCAACATCAATTTCGCGCCAGCTGGTGTACAGTGTGAAGGCTGTAACAGGATCAATCGTCGCATCCATGACCCTGAGACGGATTTTATGCTTTCCCTTTTCTTTCGGAACATAACGGAACTCCCAGAACGGTTTGCCTTGAAGAGTCACCTGTTCTCTGGTAAAATGAATATCCCTGAGACAATCCTGAGAATAAAATGCCGGATAACTTTTCACTTTTCCGCCGGAAGAGGGCGCAATCACTTCAAAGTCAACGGCGATTTCATCTGGATTGAAGGGATTGAAATACTCCCTGGTCAGATTGAACCTGGATTTTACGAGTTCATATTCCGCGGCTGCACGGGGCATTTCCCAGTCGGTTACAGCGAGGTCCATCGCTTCGCGACGGCCCTCGAATACCGGGTTACGGACTGTAAACACGGCTTTCTGCATCTCATCACTGTAAATGCTCAGTCCCGCCGCAAAGATTTTGGAGGCATAATAACCGCTCCATGCGGCATTGTGTCCCATCGGCAGGAGCTCTTTGCCGGGGATGTCCAGACGCACGCTCAACCGGGTCCACTCGTCAGGTTTGAGAGAGAACTCTCTGGCCGACTGGAACCAGGCGCCTTCCTTATCTTTCACGAAAATCCATGCTTTCAGCGGAGAAGTTGAATTCTCCGTTTTGACTTCGATCACGAGCTCGCGGGAATCGAATGCCTTGCGGTCCGGACGGAACAGATAACGGGGCTGTTCCTTATAGATCAGAAGGCCTCCGGGAAATTCCGCCGAGGTTTTCAGATCCGTACCATCCAGTTTTTTCCGCAGAGAGCGGCCGCCGGCCTCTGCTTTCCATTCACCGGGAAAGTCAAACGGAGCGGCGGAAAGAGCAACAGAAAGAAACAGGAACAGCAGAAAGGTCAGTTTCATATCAGCTCACTTCTGTGTCCAGGAATTGATTTCCCACGCGGGAGGCCCGCTGTAAAAAATATTGCCGTTGTACGAAAGATTGAAGACCGGGGTATTGTCTTTTTCCGGCTTGAGCCCTTTCATATGCCAGAAACAGCGGAGAACCGGAAAAGTTGAAAGACGCTTGGAAAACGGAGTTTCATCATTGTACTCCGCACTGACATCGACAGGCCGCATGGAACGCATCTGAAAATTCTTCAGTTCCCACCAGGTTTTTCCGGTGGCTTCCGCAAGCTCCCAGCTGAGACATTCGTTATATGCGAACTCGTACAGATAACTGATTCTCAGCTTTCTGCGGGGATCGTCATCCGGAATGTTGCGGGCATACGTTCCGGTCGGCTCGGTGGCGGGAAAATCAAACGCCTCCTTAAACTTTTCTTTTTCACTGCTTTCCGAGCCAGGTGTATTCAGTTTCCACTGATCGCCGGTGGCGTTCTTGTCGTTACGGTCCATTTTGCACTCATAACTTTTGGCCGAGGGGATATACTGCGGATGGAGGTCCGAAATCCACATGGGCATTTTGTCATCGCAATCCCCGCGATAAGTGGCGATTCCTATTCCGAACTGTTTCAGATTATTGATGCAGGTGATATCTTCCGCCTTCTCTCTGGACTTGTTCAGAACCGGCAGCAGCAGCGCTGCAAGTATGCCGATTATGGCAATTACCACGAGGAGCTCTATCAGTGTAAAATTACGATCAGTCTTCATTCTGGCTGTTCTCCCTTGTTAGATTGGAGTTGTGTAATATATTCGGAATCAAGTCCATGCACCGTTTTTTCCCAGTAAAACGGTTTTGTGAAAATCTGAAGGAAGCCTTTCCATGCGCCGCAGGAAATCAGAATCCAGTAGAACGGCATCAGCAGCGCCGGCAAAATCAGGTGGTAAAATTTCCGCTTGATGACTGCGGCCACATGCACGCCCACCAGCAGAAAATTGGAAAACAGCAGAAATACCGAGAAGACACAGAAGATCTGGGAAACCAGCGACCAGAACGGGCTTTCCCCCGCGCCGATGTAGAGCAGCGGCCATGGCTTGAAAACAAACGACCCGATGTGCACCCCCTGATAGGTATGCTCCTGCGTATTCGACGCAATCAGAATGGAAGAAAGCGATTCCCCGGAACAGAGTCCATGACAGATTAAAAACAGATAAAAAAGAGTCAGCGGCCAGTAGACCAGATTTGTCAGCATCATCAGTGAGGAGCCGCCGACAGACATGTAGCAGCCGATCGCGCCCCGGAGCCCAAGCCTGCGGATCGTCACCAGCGGGTTGCGGTAATGCGCAAGATGAGTCTGAATGAATCCTTTGACCCAGCGGGAACGCTGGCGCATCCAGTTCCAGAGTCTGGAATTTGCCTCTTCCAGAGTGGTCGAATCCAGAACCGCCGTCTCCCAGTGATTCTCGTAAATACGGATGCCGAGTTCGCAGTCTTCAGTGACATTGAAGGGATCCCAGCCCCCTGCCCTTCGGAGGATCTCCGTCCGGAAATGGTTGGACGTGCCTCCCAGCGGAAGCGGAATGTTGAATCTCTGCCATCCGGCGAGTACGAGATCGAAATAGGTCGTATATTCCACGGTGAAAAAGCGGGTCAGCCAGTTCTGTCGGGAATTGTAATAATTCAGCTTTGCCTGTACACAGGCAAGTTTTCCGGCCGTATCATGACGGAAAACCAGAAACGCTTTTTTCAGCTGATCCGGATCGGGAATATCCTCCGCATCATAAATCACGCAGAAATCCCCTCTTGCCTCCCTGAGGCCGAAATTGCATGCCCGCGGCTTGGTTTTCGGCTGGGCATCCGGAATACGGATGATGGTGAAATTCTGAGGCAGCCTGGCTTTTGTCAACTCCTGATAGGTAACGGAGTCATCGCTTTCCAGAAGCAGCTTGACATCCAGTTTTTCGGGTGGATAGTCGAGCCCGGCAATCCGTTTCAGGATTTTCTGAGCCACTTCCGGTTCCTTATAGAGCGGCAGCAGGATCGTATAACAGGGAAGTTCCTCATCCTTCAGCGAGGCAAGCTCTTCCGCTTTGACCCTCAGTTCGCCGCGGCCGCAGACGGAGTATATCGCCGCAACGGCACGTAAAAGCACGGCGCCCGCGTACAAAAGCATCAGCCCCCCGCAAACCAGGAACACAAAAATATCCCACCTGTACTTCAGAAGAAGCAGGAGAAACAAAAAAAGAACCGCATAAAAAAATTTCTGAGACGCATTCGTCGTTACCATTGCACAGGTATCGGGATGCGTCTCCACAAATTTTTTTGTCAGCGGGTCGAGTTTTTCTGTGAAAATCTTTCCCTTCATCAATCACAGTCTATCATTTTATTCCGTTGCGCGAACGACACGACATGCGTCAAACCTATTGCCGTACTATTGCATAACGTTTTGTTTTTTCAACTGAAAAAACGATTAATCCGGATAAAAAATCAACTTTTTTCAGGATTTCTTCCTTATTATCGTCGAAACCGGAAACCCCTATTTGAAAAAGGACGACGTCCTTATCCGCCCTTCCCCTCCCCTCTTTTTCCGTTGCTCCTCATAAACAGAATAATGGCTTTCTGATTAAGATGTTAAAGAATTCACAACAATATTTTTTGTTTATTCCTGAAAAATTGATGTTTCACAAATTGACGCCCGCACCATGTCGGACAGAGAATATTCTCCTGATTTTACATACAAATTTTCCATTTCTCAGAATCCTGAAGAAGTTGAAAGCGATTTTGCTGTTTATTATTTCACAGCTTATTTTATTTTTATTTTCTTATTTTTCACAAAAAATCACAAAAGGAATTTGCAATCTCTGTGAAACGGAGTACATTATAGGAAAGAAAAACAAAAGCAAACTTTCAGCAAGTGAAAGACTTTTTCAACAACAGTGAAAACATGAGGTGAATCGAATGGCAAAGAAAATTACACCGGAAACAGACACTAAGGTTGATGAAGCCGCCCTGCAGCTTCAAGAACTGAACGAAACCATCGCAAGGGTAAAAGCCGCTCAGACAAAATTCGCGACTTACACACAGGAACAGGTCGATGACATCTTCAGGGCGGCAGCGATTGCCGCAAACGAAGCGCGGATTCCGCTTGCGAAAATGGCGGTTGCCGAAACTGGCATGGGCGTAATCGAGGACAAGGTGATTAAAAACCACTTCGCATCCGAATACGTTTACAATAAGTACAAGACCGAAAAGACCTGCGACATGATCGAATACGACGAGGGATTCGGCATCATGAAACTGGCGGAACCGGTCGGTCTGATCGCCGGTATTGTTCCTACCACGAACCCGACTTCGACAGCAATCTTCAAATCGCTTCTGGCGCTCAAGACCAGAAACGGCATCATCTTCAGCCCTCATCCGCGGGCAAAAAAATCGACGATTGCCGCGGCGAAGATCGTTCTGGATGCGGCGGTTGCCGCCGGTGCTCCGGAAGGAATCATCGGATGGATTCCGGAGCCGACCGTTGCTCTCAGCCAGCATTTGATGAGCCATCCGATGATCAATCTGATTCTTGCCACCGGCGGACCGGGCATGGTGAAGGCGGCCTACTCCAGCGGAGTTCCCGCGGTCGGCGTAGGCGCTGGAAACACTCCGGCGGTTTTTGACGAGACCTGCGATATCCTCATGGCGGTCAGCGGCGTTCTCCAGAGCAAAACGTTCGACAACGGCATGATCTGCGCATCCGAGCAGTCCGTCACGGTGGTCGAAAGCATTTATGACGAGGTCAAGGCGGAATTCATCAAGCGAGGCGCTTACATTCTCAGCAAGGCGGAAGCCAAAAAAGTCGGTGAAACGATTATCATCGACAACAAGCTCAACGCGAAAATCGTCGGACAGAGCGCATACAAGATTGCGGAAATGGCGGGCGTCAAAGTTCCCGAGGATGCAAAGGTTCTGATCGC
>CALXMJ010000161.1 GCA_944389445.1 uncultured Victivallales bacterium
ATCTGGGGATTCAATGGAACAGAACGTCCCGGAGCGGTCTATCTGGCTGCAGTGCTCGCGGCACATTCTCAGAAAGGACTCCCGGCGTTCGGTATCTACGGTCACGATGTTCAGGAAAAAGACACCACCGAAATTCCTGAAGACGTCAAAGAAAAAATCATCCGCTTTGTCCGTGCCGGACTCGCCGTAGCACAGATGCGCGGAAAGAGCTATCTTTCCATCGGAAGCGTTGCGATGGGAATCGCGGGCTCCATTGTCGATCCCAACTTCTTTGAAGAATACCTCGGCATGCGCTGCGAATCCGTAGACGAAACCGAAATCCTCCGCCGCATCGACGAAGGCATCTATGATCCAGAAGAATTCGAACGCGCTCATGCATGGGTCAAGAAGAATCTTGCCAAAAATCAGAGTGCCGATATCTACAACGGCAAGAAAGGCAAAACCGCCGCTCAGCAGAAGGATATCTGGGAATTCGTCACAAAGATGACGATGATCGGACGCGACCTGATGATCGGCAATCCCAGACTCGCAGAGCTCGGATTTGTGGAAGAGTCCTGCGGACACAACGCGATCGCCGGCGGCTTCCAGGGACAGCGCCAGTGGACAGACTGGAAACCGAACGGAGACGTCATGGAAACCCTCCTGAACTCCTCCTTCGACTGGAACGGAATCCGCAAGCCGCTCGTTCTTGCCACCGAAAACGATGCGTGCAACGGTGTTGCCATGCTGTTCGGACACCTGCTCACCAATACGGCATCCGGCTTCTCCGATGTCCGTACCTACTGGAGCCCCGAGGCCCTGAAAAAGATCGCCGGTAAAAAACTGCCCGGCATCCCCGGACTCATCCATCTCATCAACTCCGGTGCCACGACAATGGACGCCACCGGTCAGCAGTCCGTCAAGGGCAAACCCGCTATGAAACCCTTCTGGGAAATCACCGAAAAAGAGGCTCAGGCATGCATTAATGCCACCAGATGGGTTCCCGCGAACCTCGGTTATTTCCGCGGTGGCGGATTCTCCAGCAACTTCCTGACAAAAGGCGGAATGCCGATTACTCTCTCACGCCTGAATCTGGTCAAAGGACTCGGTCCGGTGCTCCAGATCGCGGAAGGCTTCACGGCGGAACTGCCGAAAGACGTCCATGCGAAAATCGACAACCGCACCGATCCGGGCTGGCCCACCACATGGTTCATTCCGAACCTGACCGGAAAAGGCGCGTTCACCGATGTTTACAGCGTCATGGCGAACTGGGGAGCCAATCACGGTGCGTTCTCCTACGGACACATCGGCGCGGATCTCATCACCCTTGCCTCCATGCTCCGGATTCCGGTCAGCATGCACAATGTCGATGAGGAAAAAATCTTCCGTCCGTCCACATGGAACTCCTTCGGAACCTTCGACAAGGAAGGCGCGGATTACAGAGCCTGCTCCGCTCTCGGAGCCCTCTATCGCTAATTCCCTGTTGAAAAACAACAGACCGGGCGGCGCACAGATTTGTGTGCCGCTCTTTTTTTGGAAAGATGCGAGAGAAGAAAACCGCTTTGAAAAGCGGTTCTTCTCCCCTCGCGCTCACCTCTTTCCCTAAACTTTTGACGCCTTTGCGTTTCCCGCAAAGGCTCTCACTTCGCAAAGGGCGGAAAAATGCGCACGCATTTTTCTCGGGTCAGGGACTGTGTCCTTGTCGCGGTCCAGCGCCGAGACGCTGGCCTTGTGGTGCACGGATTCTTCCCTCGCGCTCACCTCTTTCCCTGAACTTTTGACAACCTCTGCGTCTCCCGCAAAGGCTCTTTCCATGCTCCAATTCTGAAATCAACCTTCTTTTTGAAATAAAATTGACTTCCGCCTCTTGACTTTTTCCTGCTTCTATTGTATAATGTAGTATACCGAACGGTAAACCGATTTCTAAACAGGAACTAGAGTGAAATGATTTCAGCGAACGGTAAAAAGCACGACAGTGCCCGGATGCGGGTACGGCAGTATGTGATGGATCTGATTTTCCAGGAATCCGGAAAGGCTGTACGCCTTCCCTCAAACGAGGATCTGGCAAAAGAGATCGGCATTGCCCGGAGCACCGTTCAGCTTGGAGTAAAATCCCTGATTCAGGAAGGATATCTGGAAACCAAGCCGGGAATCGGAACGTTCACGGTTCCACAGATTAAGTTGTCCTCCACGAAAATCCCTCTCATTGCTCTGCTGGATGGAGATGGAAAGATCTTCTATCAGCAATATTACAGTTATGCACTACGCTCTCACATCGGCATGGAACTGTGCTGTCGCTCCATGGCCGTTCAGGATATTCGTCTCTACTCCGAACGCGAAAACGATCTTTTTGAAGAATTAAGGAGCATCCGCTGTGATGCATTTGTCTGCCTCTCTCCGCCGAAATCATACTATGAAATTCTGCGCAAACTTTCTTCATTCCGGCCGCTGGTGGTGGTTGACAGAACGATTCCAGGAATCACTTGTGTAGAAATTGACCGCTATGAAAAAGGACGTTTTCTCGGAAAGCTTCTTCTTCAGGAAAAACGGACTCTTCCCCTTTTCTCTCAGGGTGAACGATATTTCAAAACCAATTTTCAAGGCTGCAAGGATGTCTTTGCCGATGCCGGAATCAAACTGCCTGATTCCCTCTTTTTCCCCAATAACCAGAATGCATCCAAAAAAGTGGAAGCCGCTCTGCAAAAAGGTTTCCGGCCCAATGCAGCCGTTCTCTCCCTCGAAACAACCGATGAGATCACCGCACTTCTCCGAAAATACCGGATTGATCTGAATCGTGACTGCCGCCTGTATACCTTTATGTATATTCCGCCATCCATTTCCGAACCCGTAATACAGATCGAATTCCCTTTCAGAGAGTACGGAATTCAGGTTGCGGAAACTGTGAAACGGATGCTGGCAAACCCCGGTTCTCCACCGCAAGAGATTGTTTTCAATGGAAGTTACCAATATGAACTGAAACAAAACAAGGAGGAACAGTTATGAGCCGCAATCGCCCATGGATACAGAAACATAAGTCAGATGGGAAATATTTTACACTGATAGAACTTTTAGTCGTAATTGCAATTATTGCGATTCTAGTGGCACTTCTTCTTCCGGCTCTGAACAAGGCAAGAGACAGCGCCCAGGCGATCACCTGTACAAACAACTTGAAACAGATCGGAATCGCCACACAAAGCTACGCAACGGACTATAACTTTTATACTCCTTCCACTGGGGGATGGAACGCTTCGCTCGGGATGGATCAGAACTTCATGATGCAGCTGTTTCCGTACATCAAAGGAAGAGCGATTAAAGTGGCATCGTTCGAAAAGGATGTTCCGAAAGTCTTTCACTGTCCGTCAGGCGATCCGTCGCATTACCGGACGATTACTTCCAGCACGGTTCGAACCAATTATGCCTGGAATCAGCTGCTCGGAGTACCTTCCGACAGTTTTGTCGGAGGCTTTCTGACTGTCACGTCCCGGCTGCTCACCCGCTGCCGCCAGCCCTCCGTGACGGTCATGGCAATCGACTACGATTACAAAAATGCCGTCACACCCGGATTCGGCAATTTCGTCTATTTCTGGAGCAGCGCCAATGCGAACACCTACTCCCCGAACCGTCATAACGGACGGGACAACAATCTCGCCGCAGATGGCCATGTCTTCGCAGTCAATCCCCGGAATCTGGTCCCGATCAGGTTTGCGAACTACTACGCTTTCGCCAACAAATGTGCTGACAACACCTTTCCGCTCTGGCCGCAATAAATCGAACGGAGCTCCTGGCAATGAAAACATGTTCTCTTTTCTTTTTCCTGGCTTTCTTTGCTTCGCTTTCTCTGTTTGGCGCATCGGAATGGAAATTTCCGTTCCGGAACGCGGATGAACTGCACTCCTGGACCTCACATAAAAATGCTTCCGTAAGCAATGGCGGACTGCGGATTTCCCAGACAGTCCCCCTGAACGGAATGCAGGGAATCTCCAAATCCTTTCCCGCAGACAAACTGAGGGGAAAACTGGTCCGCATCCGGGGCGAAAGACGCGGCAAAGATCTTCCACCTCCCCTCCGGAATTATCTGGGACCGAAACTGATGTTTCTCATCCACTGCAAAGGCGGACAAATTCTTTATCCGGGTCTCCCGGGAAAATTCGGAACCTATGACTGGGAACCGTTTGATTTTCTCTGCATGATTCCGGAAAACGCGGAAAAAATCCAGCTGTTTCTCGGTTTACAGAACGGAAGCGGAACATTCGGACTCCGCAATCTGGATATTTCCGTTGCGGGAACACCGCTGAATCTGACGCAATCCGCCAACATGGGCTACGTGGATGAGATTGCCGGAGACGGAAAAGGCGGATGGTCGGATCAGGGTCCGGAAAATGACGGACGTTTTTTCCGCTGGCCTTATCTGATGGAAAAGAAATTCGCCGGCATCCCCTTTGCTCCCGCAGTCAAGGACAGATGCATTCTCACCATGCACTCCAGACATTTTCCTGCCGGACAGAAACAAGTGAATCTCCCGCTGGCAAAACCGGAAAAGGCTGACTTTCTTTATCTGATGCATACACTCTGCTGGGGAATGTCGAAACCGGAAACGGTCGGTTCGGTCACGGTCTTCTATACAAACGGACAATCGGAAACGCTGACAGTCCGTTCCAAAATAGATGTGGATGACTGGTGGCGGGGAACACCGCTCGAAAATGGAGCTGTCGGAGTCCGTGCCAGAAATGGAAGCGGGGACTGGCGCTCCCTTTTCGTTTCGAAATTCAAACTGAACGGCAATGCGCCGGTGAAATCGATCCGTTTCAACGCGGGCAACCCGGAGATGCTCTGGCTCGTCTGCGCGGCGACACTCTCGGAAACGGAATACATCCTTCCCCGCCCGAAACCGAAAATCAAAACGACCATCCGAGCCGGACGGGAATGGCTTCCTGTTGCACGCGAAGAACACAATCGTCGAATCAAGGGTTCCGCGCTGGATCTCTCTGCGTTCGCCGAACCGGGTCCTGCCGGAAAGTTCGGGCGCGTCATCGTCCGCAAGGATGGACATCTTGCCTTTGAAAAGAGCCCTGATCAAATTCAACGCTTCCTCTCCGCCTGCGTATCCTTCAAGCTGAAAAGCCGCTATGAAGTCGATCAGCTTGCCGATGAACTCGTAAAGAACGGCTATAATATGATCCGGATTCATATTCCGGAATACACTCTCATGTTCGGTTCCAGCAAAAAACTTCAGTTCAACTCGTTTTATCTGGATTTATTTGATTATCTCATATCCGCATTAAAAAAGCGCGGCATCTACATGATGTGCGATATGGCGGGCGCACAGGATCACGGCTGGACCCCATTCCAAATCAATCGCTGGGGAACCCAGCAGCCCGATCCCTCCAAACGCCGGGCGAGGCTGGCAATTCACTTTGATCCGCAATTCCGGGCTGACTGGCGAAAGGGAGTCGAACAGATGCTCTGCCGTGTCAATCCCTACACAAAAACGAGCCTGATCAATGATCCGGTTCTGATCATGGTCCTTGGATTCAACGAGCAGGAATTTGAGTTCAGCCGCACCTATTTCGACCGGGAATATACGGCTCCGTTCTATCGGAAATTCCTTCAGAAAAAATACGGAACCATCCGAGCCTACAACCGGAAATGGAAAACCAGTTATGCCTCCTTCGATGCAATCCCCGGATTTCAGAA
>CALXMJ010000162.1 GCA_944389445.1 uncultured Victivallales bacterium
AAGATCGGGGATCTTGCGGAGGAGCACGGGGTGCAGATGTCGATTCACATGGCGGAGAGCCCGATTGCGTGTCTGGCGGCGGTTCATGTGGCGGCGGCGACTCGCAACTTCATGTCGCTGGAACTGCACTCGGTGGATGTCCCGTGGTGGGGCGATCTTGTGAATCCGGCGCTCCGTTACGACGGCGGATACATTACGGTTCCGGATGCTCCAGGTCTTGGTATTGAGTCCCTGAATGAGGAGCTGATCGCAGAGAAGCTCCATCCGGATTTCCCCGAAGCCTGGGCTCCCACCGCCGAATGGGACAAGGAGTGGGCGAACGACCGTCAGTGGTCCTGACCACTGGAACCGGACCGGATTGCGGAATACGGAGAGCGGACAGCCCGGGAGACCGTCCGTTCATTTTCAAATCAACAGAGGATGAGTACGATGAGCAGTCGAAAAGATGTTTTGAAGCCGTTTGAAGATAAAAAGGATTTGCTGAAGGACCGGGTCGCTTCCGGGATTGAAGCGAACCGCAAGGGTCTGGCCGTTCTGCACTTTACGGATGCCGAAGGAAAGCCTGTCACCGGCGTGCATGTGAAGGTGCGTCAGAAGACGCATGATTTCAAGTACGGGGCGAATCTGTTCATGCTGGAGGAGTTCAACACTCCGGAGCAGAATGAAAACTATCGGAAATTGTTTGCGGATGCGTTCAATATAGCGACTCTTCCGTTTTACTGGTCGGACCTGGAGCCGGAGCAGGGGAAGCCGCGGTTTGCGAAGGACAGTCCGAAAATTTATCGGCGTCCGGCTCCGGATCTCTGTCTGGAGTACTGCGAGTCCAACGGGATCGAAGCGAAAGCGCACTGTCTGAACTATGCAACCTTCACGCCGGCGTGGGCGAAAGGAACGATTGCAAAGGAGAAACGTCTTCTTCACAAGCGTTTCCGCGAGCTGTCGGAACGTTACGCCGCGCGGATTCCCTCCTGGGAGGTGACCAACGAAACCTTCTGGGGATTTCACTGTTCCAATCTGACGAACTTTTACGATCAGCCAGATTATATCGAATGGAGTTTCGAGCAGGCGGACCGTTGTTTTCCCGCAAACCGTCTGATTATCAACGAGGCGCACTGCCGCATCTGGGACGACGCCCATTTCTATGCCTCGCGCAGTCCGTATTACATGCAGATTGAGCGGGCTCTCCTGAAAGGGGCGCGGATTGACTCGATCGGAATGCAGTATCACATGTTCTACCGGGCGGAGAATGAGGTGAAGGAGACCGCGGTCTTCTACGATCCGGAGCGGATTTACGGCGTGCTAGACACCTATGCCGCTCTCGGGCGCCGCATTCAGATTACCGAACTCACGATTCCCGCCTACGCTTACACGGAGGAAGATGAGGAGATTCAGGCGGAGATCATCCGGAACATTTACAGCATCTGGTTCAGCCATCCGGCGATGGAGGCGATCATCTACTGGAATCTGGTGGACGGCTTTGCCGCGTTTGCTCCGCAGGGGGATATGAGTGCGGGAGAGAATTATTTCCACGGCGGACTTGTCCGTTACGATTTCACGCCGAAGCCTGCGTACCGTGTGATCCGTGAGCTGTTCGGAAAGACCTGGCGGACGAATCTGGAACTGGATACGGACAACGCGGACCATACCTCATTCAAAGGGTTCTTTGGAGAATATGAACTGGAAATCACTGCAAACGGGAAGACGGTGAACCGCTCGATTCATCTAGATCGCCAGTGTTCCGCAAAATTCAATCTCGTCATCTGAGGAGCGGAGCCGATGGATTCGATTCATTCCGTTTTTGAGGAGGAGATGCGCGACAGCATCGTTCACGGAGCCGTTGTGTATGCCGGAACTCCGGAGCGGATTCTGTACAAAGCGGAACTGGGGTTTGCGGATGCCGCGCACTCCTGTCCGATGCGCATGGATACCGTGATTGATATTGCCAGTGTTACAAAAGTGGCAGCGTGTGTCACGGCGCTTCTGATCTGCCGGTCGCGCGGATGGATTGATTTTGATGCGCCGTTCACGGAGTATCTGCCGGATTTCAAGGCGGAACTGTTTGCTCCGATCCGGGTTCGGGATCTGGCGAATCACACTTCCGGCTTCTGCGATGTGCCGGGAGAGCCGCAGCGGCGTTATTTCGATGAATCCGGAGTCCGGATGCTGGAGAACATGCTGACCGTTCCCCCGCCGGTTCCGCCGACGGCGGAGGCTCAATACGCCTGCTGGAATTATATTCTTCTGTCGATGATTCTGGAACGCGTCACGGGAAGGCGTTTCCCCGAGTTCTGCCGGGACGAGATTTTCTTTCCGCTGGGAATGGAGGACAGTGCTGTGGGAGTTCCTCCTCCGGTTGCTCCGGAGCGTCTGGCGCAGACTTTCGGGACCGAACGGCCGGGGATGATTTCCGATTTTGTCGCGTTCCGGATCTATCGCGACGGCGGTTCCGCCGGAAATGCGGGCATGTTTTCCAGTGCGCGGGATCTCGGGAAACTGCTCCGCTGTTATCTGCGGCATGGCGCGCTGGAGAGCGGGAGTCGTCTTTTTGACGAGGAAAGTTTCCGGGAGATCGTCCCGGACCGGGCGAAGAAGACCGATGGATACCGCCGCTTCGGCTGGGTGGTTTACGATGCGTTGATGGGGGATTTCGCATACGGCACTTCGCTTCTGCATTCCGGATGGAGCGGACAGACCGTATTCCTGGATTTGAAAAAGGATTTTTTTGCGGTTGTCCTGACGACCCGCTGCGGCGATTACACCCGCGCCAAACTGGATCGTTTCAAGGTAATTCAGACTTTGTTTGAACAGTTGCCGATTGTATCACAAAATCAACAGAAATAAGGAGAAAAACAATGCCGTCACTGAAAGACATGAGAGAAAAAGCGCAGGAAGCCGGTCTGATGAAGCTGGATCGCCTCATCAAGACCCGCCAGCACATTCCCGACACGGAATTCCCGATTCCGATTCGCGAACTCTGCGAACGCTATGAGAAATTATACACCGGGTGCATCAACGATGTAATGCGGGAACTCTGCCTGCTGAATCAGAATCTGCCGTCCGACATCATGCCTCTGCGCGATGAGATGGTGGTCTGCGGCGAGGCGTTCACGGTCAAGAGTGCGCCGAACTGCATGATCGAAGGCGAAATGACCTTCCGCGCACAGATGCTTGACGACATGAAACCCGAAGGACTCGTTGTCTGGGATACCTCGAATGATACGGAAGCCTCCCTCTGGGGCGGCGTCATGACCGCAACCGCGATCTTGAAAAAGATCCGCGGCGCCGTGATCGCCGGAGGAATCCGCGACACCAAACAGATTCTCGAACAGAACTTTCCCGTATTCTACCGCTACCGCACAAGCAACGGCTCGCTCGGGCGCTGCATGATTACCCACTATCAGGTCCCGGTCAAGATCGGCAAGGTGACGGTCCGTCCAGGCGACATCATTTTCGGAGACATCGACGGCGTTCTCTGCATTCCCCGCGAAATCGCCTATGACGTTCTTCTCCGTGCTGAAGCCATTCAGCGCAATGAGGTCGACATTTTCGACTGGGTCCACAGCGGCGACACCATTCAGGAGATCATCGCCAAGGGCGGATATTTCTAAGATGGATAAAAAACTCTGAGAAAGGAGATTTTCATGACTGAATACAAATACAGCGGGATGTCTGTCGAGGAACAGAACCGGCAGATGAGCGAAGGCTACTGGAAACTCTGGAATGACGATGTCCAGAAACAGATCGACAACGACATCGAAGCCAACCGCAAAGCGGACGCTTTCTTCAAGGTCGATGATCTGCCGGCCGGTGCCGATGTCAAAGTCGAACAGATCAAAAGTGAATTCATCTTCGGCGCGCATATCTTCAATTTCGATCAGCTCGGAACCGACGAGCGCAACCGCAGATACAAAGAGCTCTACGGGACCCTGTTCAATTCCGCCACAATCGCATTTTACTGGAAGATCTTTGAGCTGGAGGAGGGAAAACCGCGTTTCCGTGCCGAATACCGCGACTCCGCCGACTTCTGGAACAAATGTCCCGATCCGAAGTATCAGCCGCATTGGCGCAGACCGGCGACCGATCCTGTCGTGGAGTTCTGTCTGGAGAAAGGGATACGTCTGCACGGTCACACGCTTGTGTGGGGCAACAACACCTGGCAGATTCCCGACTGGCTCATTTCCAAGCTGCCTCTGGAGTGTCTCAAAAATGCCAATGTGGAGAAAAATCCGAAGAACGGACAGCTTTATTCCAACGCAACCTTACCCGCGTTCGGCAACCTGACGGCGGAGGAATTCGCCGCCCGTTATCCGGAATATACCGCCGAGATCAATGTGAAAATGGCGAAGCGCATTCTGGAAATCGCTCTCCGGTACGGGGATAAAATTGACAGCTGGGACGTGGTCAATGAAAGCGCCGGCGATTTTGGAAGAGGCAACATGGTTCCCGGTTCGAAAATCTGCAGAAGCGGATACGGCGTCATGCCGGGGGACTACACGTATCGCGGATTCAAAATCGCCGAGAGCGTGTTCCCGGCGAAAGCGAAACTCAACATCAACGACTATGATACAGGGGACTATTATCTGAATCAGATTCGCGATCTTCGCGCACGCGGCTGCAAAATCGACATTGTCGGTTCGCAGATGCACCTGTTCGATCCGCAGACCTGTCTGGACATTGCCGCCGGGAAGAGCGATATCGAATCTCCGGCGCGTGTCCGGGAAAAGTTCGAGCGGCTCTGCAAGCCCGGCCTGCCGATTCATCTCAGCGAGATCACGATCACGGCACCGAACAACGACGTGCGCGGACAGGCGATTCAGGCTGTCATTGCGCGCAATCTGTACCGTCTGTGGTTCAGTCTCAAGCCGATGATGGGCATTACATGGTGGAACGTGGTCGATGACTGCGGCGCACCGGGAGAACCCTCCGTTTCGGGACTCTTCTCCCGCGACATGGAACCGAAACCCGCCTATTTCGCTCTGAACGATCTGATCAACAATCAATGGAAAACCAGAACCTGCGTCAAGGCCGGGAAAGACGGTTCCGTTGAATTCCGCGGGTTCCGGGGAACCTATCGCCTGACGTGGATGGACCGCTCCGGAGCGGAACGTTCCGCCGAAGTCGTTCTGCATTGAGAAAAGAGGATGGCATGAATATCAAACAGTTTGATCTGACCGGGAAAAGTGCTCTGGTGACCGGTTCGAGCCGGGGCATCGGCAAGGCGATTGCCCTGATGCTCGGAAAAGCGGGAGCTTCCGTGATTTTTCACGGAACCCGTCTTTCGCCCCCTCTCGAACAGACGCTGGAGGAGGCGCGGCGTGAAGGAATTTCCTGTCGATTTGTGCTCGGAGACATCGGAAAATCGGAGGATGTCGCCGCGATTGTGAAGGAAGCCGGCAGTCCGGATATTGTCGTCCTGAACGCTTCTGTGCAGATGTATCTGCCTGTGATGGAGTTTCAGGAAGAGGAGTTTCAGCGTTCCTGTGATACGAATCTGCGGTCGGCGTTTCAGTTCATCAAGGCGTTTCTGCCGGGAATGCGGGAGCGCCGCTGGGGACGGTTTGTTTCGATCGGCAGCGTGAATCAGTGGAAGCAGTCGCCGCGTCTGCCGATCTACGCTTCGACAAAGTCCGCGCTGGTGAATCTGATGATGAACTGCGCCCGTCAGTTCGCCAAAGACGGCGTGACGTTCAACAACATCGCGCCGGGAATCATCGAGACGGACCGCAACCGTGTGACGCTTGCCGATCCGGAGATGGTTCCGCTCCTGAAAGCGCAGGTCCCCGCGGGATATTTCGGTCAGCCCGAGGATTGCGCCGGAGTTGCTCTGCTTCTTGCGTCGAATGCCGGAGCCTACATTACGGGCGCGGATATTCCGGTCGCGGGAGGAATGCAGCTTTAAGGCAGGTTCAGTGCCGGGAAGAGCGTTCCCGCTGGAGGTTTTCAAGGAACGCGGTCGGGGAGAGTCCCGTCTGTTCCTTGAACTTCCTGCTGAAATGGAACTGATTGGAAAATCCGCACTCTTCCGCAGTTTCCTTGATCTAGCGTCCGGGATTCTGCTGGAAGAGCATCGCGGATTTCCGGATCCTCTGTTTCAGGGCATATTCCGCCGGAGAGCACTCGAAGGTGTGTGCGAAGAGACGGTAAAAACCCGCACGCGACATCGCACACCGTTTTGCCAGTTCCGGGATTCGGAAAGAGTGTTCCGGCGCCGCCATCGCATCGAGAGCCGGACGCAGCTTCTTCAAATTTTCCTGAAGCAGCGTTCCTTCATTCTGCGGATGCGGTTCGGAACGTTTCAGCAGGAAAGCGAGCATATTCATTGCCGCGGCACTTTCACCTGTTTCCCGGAGAAGGGGATCCGGTTCCATTCCGGCTTTCCGGCAGGAGCGAAAGAAGCGGAGAGCGGTACGGCACTCCGCTGCGGAGAGTTTTTCCGGCAGTTCGATCAGATCGCAGAGGTCGGTACAGTTCCATACTGTGGCGCGGATGTGCATGAATCGGACTTTCATGCGCCGGGAGACGGGATTGACCCGGTGACGGATGCTCAGAAGCGTATTGGATGGCGCGACAAACGCTTCGCCTTCGGAGAGAACCAGCTCTTTCCGTGTTCCGACCGTGATCTCGTAATGTCCCTCGTATGCCTCTGCGACAATCAGAAATGGAACTGTTTTCCGGTGAACATATCCATCGTCCTGTTCGGAAAAGAACAGGTCTCCCGTTTCCAGAAACTCGATTTTCAGTTCATAATTCATTATTTTATTCTCCTGAAATACTATATTCCTGAAAAAATTGAAATCAATCTCTTTTTCAGAAAAAGAAGAATGGATATCGGTTTGAGACAAATGGATATTTACAAATCTTTCTTTTCGCAGTATAATGTTTCCGGCAATACGGACAAAAGGAGATACGGAATTCATGATTCATTTTCATTATTTGCCGGGAAATGGTACCGTTCGCCTTTCCGAGGCGACGCGGAGACTCGCCGAACGCTATCTGGAATCGGATGAAATTGCAAAAACAGCTATCGGGGAGAATTTCTCGTTTGTTCCGGATCCCGCGCGCGGAGTGTTTGCCAATTATGCGGAGAATATTCGCCTGATTGCGGAACATGCTCCGCTCCGGATTCTGCCGGAGGAGAAACTGGTTGGTGCCGCCACTTACCGCAGTGCCGTCTGGCACGGTACGCCGGGGCACGTCTACAACGGGATCAGCCATACAACGGTCCATTTTGAAAAAGGGATCCGGCTCGGGCTTTCCGGACTGGAGCGGGAGGTGCGGGAGTCCATGCGCCGTCCGGGACGCACCTCCGGCGAGCTGGAATTCCTGGAATCCATGCTGACATGTATTGAGGCAATGCGGATCTGGCACCGCCGCTATCAGGCAGAATTGAAACGGATGGCGGGAATGGAGGAAATCTCCTCTGTGCTGGAAAAGGTGCCGGAAGGGGGGGCGGAAACCTTCCGGGAGGCGGTTCAGTCGCTGGCATTTTTTTATGAATTCTGCCGGTTGTGCGGAAACTGGTCGGGACTCGGGCGTCTCGACCGGATGCTACGGGGGTATCTGGAGCAGGATCTCCGCGCAAACCGGATTACGCTGGAGGAGGCCCGCGAACTGCTTGCCCATTTCTGGATCAAGGGAACCGAATGGAAAGGGCTTCAGAAGGGATCGGGGGATGCGCAGCACTATCAGAATGTGATTCTCGGCGGGATTGACGCCTCGGGACGTGATGTGACCAATCCGGTGACGCATCTGATCCTGGATATCGTGGAGGAGCTGCACATCAGCGA
>CALXMJ010000163.1 GCA_944389445.1 uncultured Victivallales bacterium
ACGGTATAGCGGAGCCAGCGGTCCGGTTTTCCCCGGCGGTCGATGACAATCGGCTCACCTGTCGGCAGATCGTCAAGATAAATCGTCTCTCCGATTGCAATTTTCAGGGAGGGTGTCCGGAACTTTGCGCTGGTACGTTTTCCGGAAGGCTGTTCCGTCACTTCCAGCTCGTAATCCGTATTTTCCCGGAGTTCGCCGATCATGCTTCTCCACTCGTTCGGATCAACATGGAGGGGTTTCAGCGGTCCGCTGTTCCAGCCGGAACCCGTCGAAGAGGGATACAGATACGGCAGTTTGGTCATCGGAAAACCCTCACGCCACTGCGGTGCGCCCGTTTCGCGGAAACGGACCGTGACCGTTTTCGTTTCCGGGGAGGCAATCAGGCTCAGGGCGCAGGATTCCGGCAGCGGTTCCGTCCGGATTTCTGCAAAAAGAAGCGGACAGAAAGCAAAGAGGAAAAGAAGGGAAAAAAGCGTTCTCATCGCACGTTCCCTTCGGCGGGTTTCAGATCCAGTTTCCGAACGGTGACTTTTGTACCGACGGTGTCGGGAATCTGAATTGTCCGGATCAGAAGTTCGATCCGGTCGGCATCTTTTGTCTGGAACTTTACGGAAAGCGCCGCCGGTTTTTCGGATGGATTCTGCGGCGAATTGATTCTCTGAATCTCCTTTTTCCCTTTGTAGAGTTTGACGGAAAGATACGCGACCTCCGGTTCCCGGGAAGTTACTTCGGCAGAGAAAACGAATGTTTTGTCCGGTTCCGGCTTTAGAATCGCCAGAACGGCTCCGCCGTGGAACTTCTGCGCCTGTTTGATCTCCAGATTCAATGTCCCTTTTTCATATGAAACGGCGGTGTTTTTCCAGTTCATGGATTTCCATTGTCCGGCAGGCGGTGCGGCATTCAATGCGGTAAAACCGGCAAACAGAAGAGCGGTCAGAATAGTTTTTCTCATTGCAGACTCCTTGTATTTTTATTGAGGATTGGGATACCAGTACAAATTTTTATATCCGGCGGGACGCCACGGAACAGAACCGTAAGTGGCATTGCCGATATGACCGTCGCAATGGAGTGTATTGGCACTCATTCCCGAGTGCCGGAGATCCATGGTCGCTTGTCCCTCCGGATTCAGCGGATCGTAATAGGTGATGTTCCCGTGGGCATTGGAAACTTCACCGACAAGAAGGGTTTTGGACGGACTCTTGATCCGATTGATTTTCCGAACTTCCGGTCCTCCCATCAGAAACGTGTTGAAAAAGTGCGAACTGTATCCGTAAAGATACATGGAGGTATCGTCATTGCGGTAGGAACGGCAGCGGTATTTGTTGGCAGGCCGATTGATCGCAAACGAATACGCGACAGGCAGCTCTCCAAGATAAGGAGTGAAAAATCCGTTCGCTTTTGAGAGATGACTCCAGTATTTTTCCGGAGAACCGTAATCACGGTCCGGAGGAAAATTATCGTCGTTGTCGTGAGCATACATCAGAAATGCCTGTCCGATCTGCTTTAAATTCCCCGCACAGGAAATTTTAGAAGCCTTCTCTTTTGCCGAATTCAAGGCGGGAAGAAGGAGAGATGCCAGAATCGCAATGACAGCAATCACGACAAGCAGCTCTATTAATGTGAAAATCCGTTTCATTCATGCACCTCTTTCGTAAATGGAAATGGTTTCTTCTGTGGTTCGTTTTGCGTCTGCTGTTTTCCGCTGGATGCGGAAATAGGAGCGGACCAGTTCCGCGAGTTCGGAAGTCCCCTGGTCGATATCCTGATTCCCGGTGAGCAGTTCTCCGATTCCTGTTGAAACAAGAGCCGCAAGTTCCTCGGAATCGAGATAATAACGGGAACACATGTTTTTGAGTTCCGCGCGGAAGAGATCATTCCCCGGCAGAGAGGTCGCAAGGGAACGCTCCGCGGAAGATTTCCGGAGCGGGATTCCGTAACCGAGGTCGGCAATATGATCCTGGAACTCTTCGGAAAGAAGCAGATTCACAAGCTGTTCCGCCGTATCCAGATTGACACATTCCTTCCGGATGCAGAGAAGTTCCGTTGCCTGAATGGTCGTGTCGCATCCGCCGGGAATGTGAGGAAGGGGAAGCGTGGTCCAGCCGTCCATTCCGGTTTTAAGAAGGCGGCCGACCGCCTGACGCGCATCCACCATGAATGCCAGCGTTCCATGTTCAAACGCATAAATCCCCTGAGGATGGTAAGAACCGTTCTTTTCCAGAATACGCCTCAAATCCCGGAAGAGCTGCAAACCGAGACGCGTCTTTTCAGAATCAATCAGAACGGGATCCGGAGCCGACGGATCAATCAGCGCGCCTCCGGCTCTCAGTACAAAATTCATCCAGAGGAAATACGCCGGACTCCAATGAAACACGCATTCCGGAGCAAAGGTCTTCAGAAGGATCCGGATGCATTCCAGGAAATCATCCCACATCCAGTCCGGTTCCGGCACCGGGCATCCTGCCTGTTCCAGCATTTTCAGATTGACAAACAGGACGCGCGGTGAAAACAGAATCGGAATGCCCGCCAGTTTTTTCCCGTAATAAAACGCCTGGACCGGAGTGTCGAAAAATTCACCGGGATTCGGACAGCACTTCCGGAAGAACGGTTCCGCATCAAGATACTCCTTGTGACGGGTCTGAACGTCGAGAGTCGGGCGGATCTCAAAGATTCCATTCCGCATGCGATGGGTCAGATGGAGCTGCGGCAGATGTTCCGCGACAATCTCCCCGAACCGGAAACTCCACGGAAGATGCTTTTCCGGCATGTAAAAACTGACATTGCTCTGAAGAATCCGGTTTTCCCATGCGGGATCGGCGAACGTTCCCTGCCGCGGAATCACGCGCAGAACCCCTTCATTGACCAGCGTCTCCAACGCATTCTGCACGGTCAGAAGCGAGATTCCGAGCCGAGCCGCCAGTTCCCGCGCGCCCGGCAGTTTCCCCTGTCCGGACAGGCTCCCGCTTTCCAGCAGGTCCAGCACATGATTCCTCACCTGCATATTCTTGTTTTCCACGTTCTGCTTCTCCTCGGTCTTCCTTTATCATTATATCATATTTTCGTGACTTAGTCAATACCCTGTTTCAAAAAAATCTTATTTTTTTTCATTTCTCCGTGACGGGGACGAGATTCCGCTGTCGGGCAATTCGGGCGGAGAAGTCGGGGAGAAAAACAGTTTTCGGGTTGAAGAACGGGCAATGGCAGATTATATTGAACGGAAAGAAATCAACATGCAGGGGAAAAAAATAAAATGAGCGGAGCGGTATTGAATTTTCTGTTTATCGGCGATGTGGTCGGAAAAGGAGGGCGGAACGCGGTCCGGGATCTGGTTCCGGAGTTGAAGCGGGAGTTCAACTGTTCGTTTGTCATCGTCAATGCGGAGAACTGTGCGAACGGGTCCGGAATGACGGCGGCGTGTCTCAAAGAGATGCCCTCCGCCGATGCATTCACCTCCGGCGATCACACCTGGGATCAGAAGACGTTCGAATCGGAAATCCGCGATGTTCCGAATCTGGTCCGTCCCGCGAATTTTTCCAATCTTCAGCCGGGCATCGGCTGGAAACGGTTCCGGAATCCGGCGGGCGGAGAGATCGCGGTCATCTCCCTGCTCGGAAAAGTTTTCATGAAGGAATCCGCCTACTGTCCGTTTGAAACGGCGGAAACGATTCTGAAACAGATCCCCGTCACCTGCAAATGCATCGTGATCGACATTCATGCGGAAGCGACCAGCGAAAAGGCCGCGCTCGCATGGATGCTGGCGGGAAAGGTCACGGCAGTCATCGGGACGCACACGCATGTTCAGACAAACGATGCGCGCGTGCTTCCCGGAGGAACCGCGTTTCTGACGGACGCCGGAATGGTTGGAGCCAACGATTCCATCCTCGGCCGCGATACGGAGGCGGTTGTCCGAAAATTCCGAACCGGAATGCCGCAGCGTCTCCCGGTCTGCGAACAGAACATCCGGCTCGACGGCGCAGTCGTATCCTACGAACTTGCGACGGGCAGAGCCGTTTCCATCCAACCAATTTCAAGAATGTACAACGGGGAAGCAGTGAAATGAACAGGGTACCTGAAATCGACTGGAACAGAGTGGACGCCCTTATCAAGATGGCGCTGGACGAGGATCTCGGAGACCGTGGAGACACCACAACCAATTCGGTTATCGACGACTCCCTCATCGTGGACGCCGTCTTCCTCGCCAAAGAGGACTGCATCTGCTGCGGACTCAATGTCGCCGAACGCCTGATGAAGACGGTCGATCCTTCCATCGTCTGGGAGAATCTCGTGAAGGAGGGCGATTTCTGCAAAAAAGGAACCGTCATGGCGAAGGTAACCGGTAAAGCGCGGTCTCTTCTGACCGGGGAGCGCACCGCACTGAACTTCATGCAGCGCCTCAGCGGAACCGCCACCGCGGCGCGCCGCTATCAGGAGGCCGCGGGTGGAAAAAGCGTCATTCTCGACACCCGCAAGACCACGCCCGGCTGGCGCAATCTGGAAAAATACGCCGTTGCGGTCGGCGGTGCGCAGAATCACCGGATCGGACTGTACGACCGGATCATGATTAAAGACAATCACCGTGAACTTGCCGGGCTCGGCGGCACCGGCGGCATTCTCCGTTCCGTGGAACGGGCACGCAGACTGTATCCCGATCTGGAGGTGGAGGTCGAGATCGACTCCCTTGCGGAACTGCCGGAAGCGCTGGAATCCAAAGCCGAGCACATTCTGCTCGACAACATGTCCACCGCCGATATGGCCGAGGCGGTCCGCATCACCGCGCACCGGGCAAAACTGGAGGCGAGCGGCAACATGACTCTCCCCCGGATTCCGGAAGTCGCAGAGACGGGGGTCGATTTCATTTCGGTCGGAGCGTTGACCCATTCCGTCAAATCCGCCGATATTTCCATGGATATTCTTTCAAAACGGAGCTGACATATGATTTCACGTCTCAGGGGTACGCTTGCGGAGGCCTCCTTCACGGAGGCTCTGGTCGAATGCGCCGGGGTCGGATACAGCGTCTTCATTCCGATCTGCACTTACGACAAACTGCCGAAGGCCGGAGAGGAAGTCACTCTTTACACCGTTCTCGTTGTGCGGGAGGACGATATGAGCCTCTACGGATTTGCAACCAAACGCGAACTCAAAATCTTCAATCTGCTCAATATGGTCAACGGCATCGGCGCGAAGACCGCGCTGAACATTCTCAGCAGCATGAACATTCCCTCTTTCTGCCAGGCGATTCTTTCCGCGGATGTGAAGGCGTTGAAAAAGATCAACGGGGTCGGACCGAAATCCGCGGAACGGATGATCGTCGAACTGCGGGACAAGATCCGCGACATTGACCCCGCCGCGGAATTCGCCGCCGGCGCGCCTCCCGCGGCAATCGACCGCAATACGGAAGATGCCATCATGGCTCTGGAGAAACTCGGATTCCAGAGAATCAAAATTCAGAAATGCGTGGTGGATGTCGCCAGTTCGCTTCCGGAAAAGGAAAGATCGGTCGAGAACATCATCCGCCACTCTCTGCAGTCGCTCAACAAAGGATGAGACGGGGGGAGAACCATGCGCGAAGAAGCTGTCAGTCCGACTTACATCGTGCTTGATGTGCCGTCCCCGATGGCGGAATGGATTCAGTCAATGCGGGCGCGTTTCGATGAGGAGCGTTCGCTTCTTCCCGCCGAAATCACATTGACCGGCTCCTGCGGAACCGGGTTCCTGTCGCCCGGACAGAGCTTTGCCACCATCACCGCCTGCCTTCGGAAAG
>CALXMJ010000164.1 GCA_944389445.1 uncultured Victivallales bacterium
AATTGCAGTTCCCGTTCGGCATCCGGATAGAGCGCATGGGCAAACACTCCATTGGGATAATATCTGGTACATGATGCCACCCCTTCCATGCTTTCGCTCCCTTCCACCCGGAGCTGACCGGTGACAATCACTCCTTTCCCTTGCCAGTAATCGCTCGAGATTTCACGTTCCAGCTGTTTGATCCGGGCGGCAAGAGCCGGCGTGAATTCCGCTTTGCCCTCGCCGATGGGAAACTGGCGGAAAATCGGGGGGGCCGGCCTGCGTTCTTCCGGTGGCCGCTGAATAAAGTCATTCCTGCGGATGATTAGAGATTTCGGAGGAGGACGGTTGAGACGTTCCAGTTCCAGAGCGATCCTCAGAAGACTCTGCTCCTTCAGCGCATCGGCAATGGCCGAGACCGGAACGGGAGATTTTTCCGCTTCCAGAAGCGAACGCAGAGATGAAAACAGCATTCTATCATTCCTCTCCATGAAAGAGGAGGAGCTTACAGGCTCCGGCAGAAACAGAAAAAAAGCAAGCAGAATCGGAAACACGGTGCACAGAATCCGGAAGACGATCGACTTTCCGCTTGTCCAGATGAGATAGAAAAAGAGAATAACGCAGCAGAACATTCCGCTCAGGAAAAAAAGATCGTATGTGATGATCATTTTTTCGCTCCTTCCGCCGGAAAATTCCGTTCAAAGGAATCGTTCCATTCCCGCAGAGAGGTATCTGGCGCGGAACGCATATACTGTTTCAGCTCCCTGTGTCGTCCCTCAGTCAGAAGATCTGCGCAGCGATGCAGGTTTTCGAGTGTCCTGGCAGACTCTTCCGCAATCCTGTGAGCGCGCAGAATCCGCCATCCGGATGCCGCGCCAAAAAGAAAAATCAGAACCAGCAGAATGCCGCGGAAAACCCATCCGTCCCGCACAGAACGCAGAAACCACCATAGTCCCCCGAACAGAAGAAGCAGCGGAATGCCGAGAACCGCTTCCAGATAGAGAATTCCGGCAATATGCGGATACCAGCAAAGCATTGCCGCAATTCCATTCAGAAGCAGAATTCCGCAGATCAGAAAAAAACAACGGTATGTGCGGCGCGGGAGGGAGGCTCCCGATGATTTCGCTTTTTGATACCGCCTCAGCGATGAGATTCCGAGCAGAAACAGAATGAGGATGGACGAAAGAGTCATGAATTCTTCTCCCTTTTCGAGAGATCCGCCACTATCGACAGGATTTCTCCCGTTGCTTACTGTATCTTCCGGAAATCAAAAAGCAAACCGGGAAAAGTGGTTTGCCCATGGAATCGCCGGATTTTTCCGTGAAAAACGGGTGCTCCGTTACGGCATCCACTCGCAGATTCCCTGAAGCGGATGGGCTTTATACCATTCGATGAATTCATCGTAGGTCCGGATTCCGTCACGGAGAACCGCCTGATAGTAGGCGATTCCAGGGATGCTTTCCGTATCTGGAGTCTCATTTTTCAGAGTCAGAATCGCAGTTTTCGTTTCCGGGGTCAGAATCGCGGAAATTCGTTCCGCAAAACGCTCAAAGAAACCGTCGTAAAACGAGCCTTTCAGGATATGGATCATATCAATCTGCCATGTTTCGCCATTTCCCGCAGAGTACCATGCGTGCCATTCGATGCAACGCTCGTCCGTATTGATCCGGTTTGCATATTCCATTCTTGCAATGGCCGGATTGGCGGCGATCCGCCCTGCCGCCCGGAAACTCGCTTCCACATCCAGAGTTTCCGTATAAATGTGAAAATCAATGTCGCGATGCTTCATCAGGAGTCCCGTTTTCAGTGATCCGACAAGATGCACTTCCGCGCCGATATTCTCCCATACGGGAATGATTCCGCTGCTGCGGATCACTTCCCATGCTTTTGCCTGATTCCGTGCCGCCAGTTTTTCAATTTCCAATTTCATTCCCCTTATATTGCGTAGTTCCGTCCTTCCCGGATTCTCCTGCGAAGTTCCGCAGATGTTTTTGAACGCGGCGGAAGGCCGCTCCGATAAAGATACACGCCGGCAATCCTTTTTTCCAGAACGGGACGCGGAAAATATTCTCTGGAAATCTGGTCTTTTATAAAAATGATCAGACATCCTTTGTTTCAGGTCTTTCCGCTGAAATATCCGGCGATGGATTCCTTGACAAAAAGAAAATCAGCATCTATATTATACTGATTTTTTAATAATATAGATGCTAATGTAAAATGAGGCTTCTTATGAAACAGCAGGATATCTGGATGCGACTGTTGCAGGTGACAGATATTATTCGTGAATTGCATCATAAGGAAAATCTGGAAGAGAGACCGCCGCTTCATACGACGATTGCGGAAGCAAAGGTGATGCATTGCGTTGTATTCAGTCCGAACGGATGCTCCGTCAAGGAGATTGCGGAGCGACTTGGGGTTACACAGGGCGCAGCTTCGCAGATCATAGACAAGATGGTGCGGAAAGGCCCTCTGGAACGAGTCACGGATGAAAAGGATCGTCGCTATGTCCGGGTTACGCTTTCAAAAAGCGGGTTGGAGCGACATAAGCGGATTTCTGATTCATTTGATAACATAATGAAAAAATTATTGAAAGGAGTCCCTCCGGAAAACGTTAAAATTTTTGCAGAAGTCCTTGACCATTTGATAGAGGCAAAAGATAAAATCTCATAAACTCGGAGCAGCACAGATGAATATTCCATTTCAGAAACTATTTTGTATTTTCGTTTTTTCTCTGACGATATCGCTATTTGCCGCTTCTGCACCATCGTCCGGTGCGAAGGTTGTGGTTGGCGCGGAAAAGGTCGCCGAGATTGAGGACTATGAGACTCGTCACTATACGGGGCAGGTTGTTTCAAAATCCGTGGTGAACATCGTCGCGAGGGTCTCCGGCGAGATCCTGGAAATCGGGTTCAAGGACGGCGATGTCGTTCGCAAAGGACAGACTCTTTACAAACTTGATCCCGTTCAATATGAGGCAGCCGTAAAAGGTGCGGAAGCCAGTATTGAAAAGTGCAAAGCGGAACTTACCTATGCGCAAAGCAATTTCAACCGGATTAATCTTTTGTATCAGAAACAGGCGGCAAGTCTGGATACCATGGAGAATGCGAAATCTACACTTGGCGCAGCCAAAGCTGCTCTTCTTTCCGCAGAAGCGGCTTTGATCACCGCAAAAGACAATTTGAAGAATACGGTGATCACGGCTCCCCAGGGGGGCCTTGTCGGAGTCACTGCGTTTACGCAGGGTAATTACATTACTCCGAGTTCCGGCACTCTTCTCACGATCATTCAGGTCCAGCCGATCCGGGTTCGTTTTTCGATCAGTTCTGCGGATCTGCTTGCGATGTTCGGAAGCCATAAGGATCTGGTGGCGAATGGCAGAGTCGATGTGAAACTCGCCGACGGCACTCTCTTCGGGGAGAAAGGAGAGATCGAACTCTTGAACAACGAGGTCAATCCCAGGACCGACGCCATCCAGGTCTATGCGAGTTTTCCGAACAAGGAGAGAAAACTGATTCAAGGCAGCACGCTGTCAGTGACGCTTTCCCGCAAGACCGGAAAACTTCTTCCGGCTGTGACTCCTTCCGCCCTCATGCACGATGCGAAGGGCTCTTATGTCTATGTTCTGGATTCCGCGAACAAGGTGGAAAAACGCTATGTGACGCCGGGCAATGCCACGCCCGATCGCCAGTTGATCAAAAGCGGACTGTCGAAAGGGGAAACCGTTGTGACAAAAGGGACTCACAAGGCGCTGCCGGGAATGACGGTGGAAGCGGATTTCGGGAAAAAGGGGTGACACATGTTTTCCAGAATCTTCATTGAACGTCCGCGACTGGCAATGGTCGTCAGTCTGGTCCTTGTGCTGACAGGTGTGATTTCCCTGTTCAAACTGCCTGTTGCGGAATATCCGGAAATCGCGCCGCCGACACTTCACGTTTCCGCCAGTTATCCCGGCGCAAGCGCCGAGGTCATCACACAGACCGTGGCGATGCCGATTGAGGATGAAATCAACGGCGTGGACGATCTGCTCTATTTTTCTTCCACCAGCGACAATTCCGGCAACTATTCCTGCCAGGTCACGTTCCAGAGCGGAACGGATACGGATATTGCCATGGTCAACCTGCAGAATGCCGTCAAGCGGGCGGAAGTCAAACTACCCTCCGATGTAACCAAGAACGGCATCAGCGTTCAGAAGCGCGGTACCGACATTCTCGCCATGTTTGCCTTCCTTACCGACGGGACCGAAATGGATCTCATGGAACTGAACAACTATGTGGATTCCAACATCAAGGATGCCGTCAGCCGGATTGACGGTGTTTCTTCCGCGGAAATCATGTCCGTTCAGGAGTATTCCATGCGCATCTGGCTCAATCCGCTGCGGATGTCGGGTCTCGGCATTTCCACTTCGGACATCACTTCCGCAGTGGAGTCTCAGAACATTCAGGCCGCAGCAGGCTCCATCGGAACGGAACATTCCAACCGGTATGTCAATTACAAGCTGAATGTCAAGGGGCGCCTGGTGACTGCGGAGGAATTCGGCAACATCATTGTCCGGCACGATTCCGACGGCAGCGTTGTACGCCTGAAGGATATTGCCAAAGTGGAAATCGGTTCCAGCTCCTATGCCGGGAAGAGCCTGTTCAACGGCAAGGAATCGGTCGGACTCGGAGTCTACCGGACTCCCGATGCCAATGCGCTGGAAACGGTCAACAAAGTTAAGGCCGAACTCGACAAATGGGCAAAACTGCTCCCGGAAGGCGTCAGTTATTCGATCGCATACGATCCGACGGAGTTTATTCAGGTTTCCATGCGGGAAATTGTCACAACACTGGTTTCCGCTCTGCTGCTGGTGGTGCTGATCACCTGGCTCTTTTTGCAGGACTGGCGGGCGACGCTGGTTCCGTCCATAGCAATTCCTGTTGCCCTGCTTGGCACGTTTCCGTTTCTCTATGCGCTGGATTACAGCATCAACGTGCTGACCATGTTCGGGCTGATTCTCGTGGTCGGTTCGCTCTGCGACGATGCGATCGTGGTGGTGGAAAACTGTCAGGCCCTGATGGAGCGCGAAGGACTTTCTCCGAAGGATGCCGCACTCAAATGTATGAACCAGATCACCGGGGCGATCATCGCGACGACTCTTGTGACGGTTGCCTGCTATGTGCCTCTGGCGTTCTATGGCGGCATGGTCGGTAACATTTATCTGCAGTTTGCGGTAGCAATGTGTATTTCGCTCTGTCTTTCGACCGTTGTGGCAATGACTCTGAGTCCCGCACTCTGCGCGATTCTCCTCCGCAAGCCGGATGGACATGTTCCTGCGATATTCCGTCCCTTCAACCGAGTTTTGGACGGCAGCCGGAAAATTTACTCCTTCTTCGTTGGTTTTCTTGTCCGGCGGGCTCTGCTGACTCTGATTCTTCTCGCCGCCGTCTGCTTCGTCACCTGGAGAATCTACGGCGGGATCGACAGTTCCTTCCTCCCGCAGGAGGACAAGGGCGAGATCATGTGCAATATCGAATTGCCGCAGGGAGCTTCCGTGGAACGCACCGATGCCGTCCTGAATGAATTCCTGGAAAAAATCGCGGATATCAAGGGGATCCGGTCCACAATGGTGATCTCCGGACACAGCATGATGTCCGGTTCCGGAGAAAATGCCGCAATGTGCATTCTGCGTCTTGATCCATGGGATCAGCGTACTGAGCCGGAACTTCAGCTGGATTCCATCATTGCGCAGATTCAGGAGAGGACCCGGACCATTTCCGATGCAACAATTATTGCATTCACACCTCCGGCGATCATGGGACTTGGCGCGACCGGGGGAGCAACCTTCAAACTTTGCGGAATCGGCGATATTGATCCAGGAGAACTTTCCGAAAAGGCAAAAGAGTTCGCCATGAATCTTTCCAACAGTCCCGAGACGCGTTATGCCATGACCTCCTACAATGCCGACACTCCCCAGCTTTTCCTGGATATCAACCGGGAAAAGGCGGAGACTCTTGGCGTTGCAACCAGTACCATCTTTTCCACCTTCCAGAGCAAACTTGCCTCGCTGTACATCAATGATTTCACGTTTCTCGGACGCAATTACGAGGTCAAAATGCAGTCCACTGCGGATAACCGCTCCACGCTGGACAACATCCGGGAAATCCAAGTGCCCAATGATTCCGGCGAAATGGTTCCGCTGAGTTCTCTCGGAACGCTTGCCTATACGGTCGGACCGAGCCAGATCACCCGATTCAACAAGATGACCTGC
>CALXMJ010000165.1 GCA_944389445.1 uncultured Victivallales bacterium
GGTTTCTCGTTCGACGCTCAGTGTCGTGACCAGAAACGAGGTGACCCCTTCCGCGAGTTTGCCGCGGGCGATGGTCCGGATTGCTGAATCGGATGCATCGGAGAAGTCGCAGTTGTCGCGACCGTGAAAATGGATGTCGAAGAAGCCTGGCAGGAGATATTTCCCGTCGAGATCAATTTTCCGGCCCGCCTCCGGAAGCGGTTCCGTTTCCGGGTAGAGTCCGGCGATCCGGTTTTCCCGGATGAGCATGGCTCCCCGCGGGATTTCCAGTCCCGGGGAAACGATATGAGCATTGCAGAAGAGCGTTTCCATCGACGCTTACTCCAGAGAAATGACATCCGCGCAGTAGACGATTTCGGAATCCGGTCTGTTCAGCAGATACGATGCCGGCAGCTCCGGAGTCGGTTTTCCCGAGCGCATTTGTTTCAGCGGTTTTTCCTGTTCGGGGAAACAGGCCAGCAGGAGAAGATGCCGGGAGGCGAGAATCTGTTTCATGCCCATGGTGACCGCGTATTCCGGGACGATATCCTCTCCTTCGGCAGTCAGGCGGCGGTTTGTTTCAATGGTCAGCGGTTTGAGGCGGATGAGCCGGCTTGGCAGTTCCGCGAATTTCTCAGTGGAGATTTCGGTTTTCTCCATCGGTTCATTGAAGGCGATATGGCCGTTGAATCCGATTCCGAGAAGCTGGAGATCGGTCCCTCCGGCGGATTCGAGTTCATGGTCGAAACGTTCCGGTGCTGCCGGATCGGGAAAATGAATGTTCGTTTCGGAAAAACCGAGCGCCGGATCGAAGCGGCGGAAGAGATGTTCCCTCATATACTTCCGATAGCTGAGCGGATGTGCGGCGGAGACCGCAGATCCGCTGTTTTCCGCATATTCATCCAGATTCCATGTGTGAAGCGGATTCAGCTGGATTCGGTTTTTGTTCAGCAGTTCCGCGAGCAGCTCGTACAGACGGATCATGGTGTTTCCGGTTGCCAGCCCGATGTTGACCCGTCGGCCTTCTTTGGTTTTTTCTGCGATCACGCGGTAGATTTTTTCCGCTCCCATACGGCTCATTTCTTCATAATTTTTCACTTTTATCCAGTTCATGCCATTCTCCTGTTTGCATTTTCCTATCTTTATTATACCTTAAAAAAGAGGGGAAAAGAATACACACTCCATGCAAAGGGATACATTTTTGGTGCATCAATGAAGTATTACGAGGGAATTGATTTTGCGATGGCGGATGTTCAGTTCGGGTCCAGAAACAGCAAGAAAAATTATCCTTTTTACTACGGGCTCCAGCTTGTTTATTCGGGAGAGATTGCTCTGTCCATTGACCATGGAAAAGAGATCCGGAGAAAAGGGCCGGCTGCGTTTTTGACCTCTCCCGAACACTATTACGAATATTCTTCCCCGGGCGTGGAGGCGCGCGACCATTACTGGGTCTGTTTTTACGGACCGAAAACGGCGCAGTACCGGGAAGAGGAGCTTTTCCGCATCAATCCGGAGATGCCGTTTTTCCGTCTTCGCCATCCGGAGGAGTTCAAGGAAAGAATGACGCATCTGATCGCGCTTGTTCAGGGGGGGCGCGAACATGACCGCGCCGTCTGTCTGCTGGAGACACTTCTGTTTACTCTGCAAGCCGATGCGGAGTTGTCTCCCGTTCAATCCGACCATTATCGGGATCAGTTTGCCGAATTGGCTGCCCGGATTGCCGGAGATCCCGGGAAAGAGTGGAATTTCGAGGCGGAAGCGAAAAAGATGTGTGTCAGTCTGAATCATTTCAACCGTCTTTTCCGGAAATATCTCGGCAACTCTCCGCGCCACTGCGTGATTCAGGCTCGAATGAGGCGGGCAGCGGATCTTCTGCTGGATTCCAGTCGATCCGTTGCGGAAATCGCGATGCTGGTCGGTATGGAGAACGAGTTCTATTTTTCCCGCCTGTTCAAAAAGAGTTTTGCGCTTTCCCCTTCCGGATATCGCAAGGAATTCCAGGGAATCTGATCTGCATGAAAAGTGTATTTATTTGCATGATTTGTATATTCCTTCCTCTGCTTGAATGATGTATAATGAAGAAAACAGACAACAAGCGGGAGGTGTTTTATGCATGGCGTGGAAGAGTTGGGGATCGGGGTTATGGTGCGTTTTGCCGTTCCGGTCGAGGAGAGTTTCCGCAGATTGAAATCGTTCGGGCTCCGGCATTGCCAGTTTGCGGGGCTGCCGGATGCGTATCTGTATGGGGCGGAAGGGCGTTCCAATACGCAGGAGCTGGTGAGGAAGATGGAGCGGTATGACGTTGCAAGCTGTTCCGTTTTCTGTTCATTTCCCGATCAGGACTGGAAGAGGGCGAAGGAGACGGTCGGTCTGACTCCTCCGGCGTTCCGCGCGGAGCGCATCGCCCGCGCCTGCCGGACCGCCGACTGGGCGAAAGAACTCGGGATCGAACAGATCGCGGTGCATGTCGGCTATATTCCGGAGGATCCCGGAAGCGAAGAATACAAGGGCTTTATCCGCGCCATGCGGGGATTTACCCGTTTCCTTGAGGCGAATGGACAGGTTCTCGCGTATGAAACCGGACAGGAACCTCTGCAGATTCTGCTCCGCACAATGGCGGATGTCGGAACGGGGAATCAGCGTCTTAATTTCGATCCGGCGAATCTTCTTTACTACAACAATGAGGATCCGATGCTTTTTGCAGATGCTCTTGGTGATAAAATCGTTCACATTCACTGCAAGGATGCGGTGCGTCCGGTTCCCGGAGCGGAGTTCGGTCATGAGACCCGTCTGGGAGAGGGCGGGACAAATTTTCGGGAGCTTTTCCGTTTCCTTTACGAAAAAGGGTATCGCGGCCCGCTGACGATCGAACGGGAAATCGCGGAAGGAGAGGAGCTGAACCGCGATATTCGAAACGCGATCGGGCTTCTGGAATCCCTGAAACGGGAATGCCGCGCGGAGTGACCGCTTTCTGCATTTCCTGTTTCCGCGGATTCCAAGGCGATTTTGAGAGCGGTCACTTTGCGGCGGAGGATGTCTGCTTTTGCGTTTTCTTTTCCGCGGGGCCGAGCCGGATTTCGGAGCCGTCCTTCAAATCCTCCATTTTTTCCCCGTAGATGAGAGTCATTCCGTCCTTCAGTGCACTGGAGGCGACTTTGACATATTCTTTCTGTTTCAGATGGAAGAGGACCGGGAGGCGTCTGATTTTGCCGTTTTCCAGAACAATGACGTAGAACTCATCTGTTGCGGAATTCTGGCGGACCGCTGCCAGCGGGATGAAGAATCCGGAAGACTCTTCCTCCCGCGGAGGCGAAAGGACCACCTGCACTTGTTCTCCCGGACGGAACATGCGCCTCAGGGTCTGGTATACGACTTTATCTCCATCCTTGACGGAATCGGGAACGTTGCCGACGAGGATGTCATCGACGTCCAGCCGCGGGTTTCGGTCGATGCCGCGCAGCCGGTAGACTCCGCGGAAGATTTCCAGATTCTGCGCGGAGATCCGGATTTTTTCGATTGTGTTGACTCGTTTGAGTCTGTTTTTCAGATCGGCCGCTTTTACATCTTTCAGTTTCCAGACGAAATAGCCGTCCTTGTCCTTTTTCAGCGCCTTTTGCTCGATCCAGAAGATGGAAGGATTCCATTGCAGTTTTTCGGTGGATATGATGCTCAGATTGTCAATGACGGGAAGTTTTTTTTCCGCTTCAGTCAGAGTTCCCACCGGGAGGCGCGGATTGTCCACGAAGCATTCCAGCATTCCCGTTTTCATCCCGCGGCTGTCAAACCATCCCGGGACAGGGGTCAGCGAGTCGACCGGATAGATCAGGACCTGGGTGGTCTGGTCCAGCTGCTGGGTGATGTCTTCCGGCAGTTTGATGGAAACCTTGATCGGCGAGACGGCGGAAAGTTTCAAGACCCGATGCGCCACGTCGACCGCGGCTCCGGCAAGCTGGTAGACTTCCACCACAATCCCGTTGAACGGCGCGTGATAGTAACAGGCTGCCAGGACACGCTTACACCGTTCAACTTCCAGCTTTGCTTTCTGTTTATCGAAAAATGCTGTTTCATAAATCAGCTGGGATTCCAGAAACTGTTTGGTGCTGACCGCCTTTTTTTCGAACAGTTTTTTATCCCGCAGAAAAGTCTGTTCCTTTTCCGCCAGAGTGATTTCCGCTTCCTTGCGCTTGATTTCCGCCAGTTTCAGGTTGTTTTCCGGAATTTCCGTGTCCTGCCGTGCCAGCAGATCGCCGTTGTGGATGACTTTCCCGTTCAGGTCGAATATATTGCTTTCCACATAGGTCCCAACCGGAGCTACATAGGCAAGGCGTCCTTTTTCTTCAAAAGAGACGACAACCGTATTCGAGTAGTCGACTGTTCCCGTAAAATGCAGTCTCGGCCGGTATTCTTTCCGAATGCGGTAGGTTTCCCATTTCGTATCCGCGGAAAGAGTTGCGGCGGCGCATGGAAGCAGCGCGGCAAGCAGACAAATCTGAACAGTTTTCATGATTCTCTCCCATGTAAAAATGATCATGTTTCTGAAACAATATCATGGAATCGGAAAAAATCAAGAAGCCGGGATGCTGTCGTTGTCTAATCTGTTAAAACGATTGCGTATTTCTCCGAGGAGGCGAAGTTCTGATCGTCGCCGGCAAATGCCATTGCGGTTTTCCGGGGCGTGTTCCGCGAATCGCAGTCGTTGATGGAAAAGTCGATTCCGAAGGGGGTTCCGGCAGGAAGATCGAAAGAGCCCGAGATTCGATATCCATCCGGTGTCCGGACCGCTTTGTGCGTGAAGTTCGCCGGTTTCTGCTTCGAGTAGACTTCTGCACGTCCGTCCGCGCTGATCACCGCCTGAATGCGTTCCGCTTTCCCGCCGAGATTCCGGTCGAGAAACAGTTCGACACTGTCATAGTTGTAGAGCGATTTTTCGTTCCGGGGAGCGGGGACGAACGCATTGTCTTTCACATCAATTGCAAACTGCAGTTTTCCGTTCGCCGCGGAGAGGGTCAGGCTTGCGGAAAGGTCCTGCTTCCCCTTCCACTGGCACCGGGAGACGATGCGGTTCTGGTCGTCTCGGATTTCCCTGCCGATGTGGATCTGTTCCCGGCGGTCGATGCTTCCCCGGAAGGTTTTTCCCTTGCGCAGATCAATCGTGATCCGCGGATTCAGTGCAGTATCCATAATGGTGGAATAGGTGAGGCCGCCCGTGTAGCGGACTCCGATTTCCAGCTTTGACGGCGTTTCCGGGAGCCGGACCGCAAGACGTTTCGATGCGCGGGGGGCAATGGCGGTTTTTTCCGATGCCATCGCTTTGCCGTCGCCGGAAAGATGAAGTTCCGCTTCGACGCTTTTTTCCGCCGGATTCACCAGTTCGAATTCCAGAGTGACAGGCGTTCCCTTCGCGTAGAAAGGATGGGGAATGAGGCGGACCATCCGTTCAGGAGTCATCGGAGCGGTGCTTGTGAACAGTGTCGGTATGGTGTGAATCCTGCCGGCTTTTGTGTCGCTTTCCAGCCGATTGCCCCAGAGATCGAATGCTGCCGCGGGCGATTTTCCGCGGAAAGTCAGCAGTTCGGTTCCGGAGATGGTCCAGGCATAGAGGCAGAAGGTACCGTCCGCCTTCTTGAACTGATAGGCCCGGATATTCTGCCCGAGATCGAAATCCCGCTCGAATTTCGCGCCGGAAAGCTGGTTGACCATGTTGACATAGGCGGCAAACGCGGGATAGGGGGAGTAATCCGAACGGACCAGCCCGCACTCATCGCCGACGACAATGTACCAGTAATTGCGCGAGATGCCGGAGGCAAGCGACTGCACATACCACTGCACCGCCCGGGCGGCATGGTCCTCCATGGAAATCACATTTTCGACGCCCCATCCGCCGGGACGACCCGGTGTTCCCGTAACAAATCCGGTTTCGCTGTTCCAGATCGGTTTTGCGGATTCTCCGACCGAAGCCAGATATTGTTTCATTTCCTTCATATCGGAATAGTGCCAGTCCCAGGATTGTCCGGGGAATCCGCTGGAGTAGCGGTGGATATCGACCACGTCGTAATACGGCTGCGGATTCAGGGCATAGAACTGGGCGGCTCCCCAGGCGTTGTCGGTCTGCTTATGAGAGGTTTTGTTCCGCATATCTCCGGTCAGCGCGGCGCAGAACCCCCCGAGTCCCACCGTGATTTTCGGATCGACCTCCTTCAGCGCCTTGTAGCTGACTTTCAGCAGATCAACATAGGCTTTCGGATCGAACGGCTGAAAGTAACCCGGCGTTTCCGGTTCGTTCCAGATCTGATACTCGTTGACGCGTCCTTTGTAGCGTTCCGCAACGGTTTTCAGGTGTCTGCTCCATGTATCAAGCGGAG
>CALXMJ010000166.1 GCA_944389445.1 uncultured Victivallales bacterium
GTGCGCGGGATCGTCGCCGAAGACGCGCCGATCGTTTCCCGCATCGACGGGGCGAACCATGTTCTGGAGATCATGCTCTCCTTTGACAAATCCTGCAAGCTCGGAAAACGGGTCGATCTTACGACAACGTGCGAACGGCCGGCTCCGCTTCCGCTCGGACTTGAAGAAGGGGAACTCGACGAATAAGAAACCTCAATAGATATCTCTGATCCGGATTTTGAGAGCCTTTGCGTAAATCGCAAAGGCGTCAAAAGTCTGGGGAAAGAGAGGAGCGCGAGGAGAGAAGAACAGCTTTTCAAAGCGGTTTTCTCTCCTCGTATTTTTTGTCGGAAAAGTTTTGTGCCTGCACGACCGGGGTCTCGCCGCCGGACCGCGACAAGGACACATTCTTGACCCGGGAAAAATGCATTTGCATTTTCCCGTACAAGAGCTATTTTCTCCCCTTGCAATCCTTTTTTCCTTATGCAGCATCCCAGCGAATCGGCTTCCGGAATTGAAAAAAACTGATTTTATGCTACCTTATCTGTTCAGGAAAAACAGAAAGAACGGAACGGAAAATGACCGAATCTTTTATCATTACACAGAATCTCGGACAGCTGAGGGATTCCGGTATTTCGCGTGTTTCCGCTGCGATCGGAGTGTTTGACGGTGTCCATCTTGGACATCAGCGGGTTCTGGAGGAGCTGGTGAAACTTGCAGCGGAGAACGGAACTGTTCCCGTGGTGATTACGTTTTATCCGCATCCCCGTTCTGTTCTGACGCCGGAGCATGCGCCGCGTCTTTTATTTCCGCAGCAGGAGAAAGCGCGTCTGATCCACCATTACGGAGCGGCGGCGCTGGTGCGGATTCCGTTTACGAAGGAGTTTGCATCGCTTTCGCCCGATACGTTTCTGGATCAGTGTTTGAATTTTCCGGGGGTGGAGCTGAAAGGGCTTTGCGTCGGGAGCAAATGGCGTTTCGGCTGTCGTGCAGCGGGATCGCGTGAGGACCTGATGCGCAGGGCGGAGCAGGATGGATTTCAGTTCCGCCCGGTGGAAGAGGTGATGTTTCATCGTCGGATTGTCAGCAGTACGGCGATTCGCGGAGCGCTGGCGGAGGGGGATTTGGAGATGGTTTCCGGGATGCTGGGACGCCGTTACCGCCTCTTCGGCGCCGTGGTGCACGGAATGGGGCTTGCAGGAAAGGTGCTGAATGCGGCGACTGCGAATCTGGAATTGGAAGCCGGGGTGCTGCCGCCTTATGGGGTCTATGCGACGCTTGCGAGGCTGGAGGATGGAAAAACGATCCTGCCTTCCATTACCTCGATCGGGGTGGCGCCGACCATCCGGAAAGAGGAACATCCGCAGCCGAAGGTGGAGGTGCATGTGTTTGATCGCTCTCTGGAGCTTTATGGAAGGAAACTGTCGGTGGAACTGGTTGCCCGTGTGCGCGGGGAACGGAAATTCGATTCCGTGGAAGCGTTGAAAGAACAGATTCACGCGGATATCGCCGCTGCCGCGGAACTTTTGAAAGGAGATGATTTGCATGGATGACAAGACGTATACCGTGATGGAACTTGCGGAAGCGGTCGGGGTTGCAAGAACCACGATCAACGACTGGCTTTCGAAGTATTCTCCGTATATTGATTACAAAACCGTCGGGCGCCGCCGGGTCTATACCGGGGCCGCGGTCGAGGTGCTGAAGGAGATTTCCGAGCTTCGCAACAAGGGGCTTTCTTCGGGTGATATTGAAACGGAACTTGCCAAAAAGCATCCGATGAGAGCGGAACCGGCGGATCTTCAGGAGAAAACGGAACAAGCCGCGAAAGAGAATGTTCCGGTCCCTCGCTCGGATGCGTCGGAAGGGGCGCCCCGCGAGGATTTCGCGCTGATTGCCCAGCGGCAGTCCGATGAGATCGGACGTCTTTTCGCCGAAAGTTTCCAGAACATGGCAAATCGGATCGAGACTCTGGAAAACAAGGCGGGAAACGCGGAGCGGAAACTTTACATCGGATACGGGATTGTATTCGTGCTTCTGCTTCTGCTTTGCGCGCTTTCGTTTTTCCTGTTTTTCGGAATCCGGACGCAGACGGAGCAGAATCTGGTCAATGCCGGGAAGACGGCGGAGAACGGCGCGGCGATCCGTTCCGTGGAGGATCGGACGGTGCGTCTGACCGGTTCTGCCGAAGAGCTGAAAAAAGGCATCGCCGAATTGAAATCGGGGCTTGCAGTTCAGAAACGGGAGTTCGACAAGGCGCTTTCCTCGATGAAGTCTTCCCGTGATGCGGAGGTCGCCGCCATGAAGGAGCGTTTCGCCTCGGAAAAAAAGAGTTATCTGGAGAAACTGGAAAAGCTGAACGGGGAAAATGAAAAAGTCGTGCGGGAGCTGACGGAAAAGCTGAACCGTCAGTCTGAACTGATCCGCAGCGACGAAAAGGCAAAAATGATTCAGGATTTGGAAGCCCGCCTCAAGCAGCAGGAAAAGCAGCTGCGCGATATGGAGGCGAAAAGCTCCCGGACTCTGAAAGAACTTGAGGCAAAACTCAAGGAAAAAGAAAAGACTGTTTCGGCAAACAAGGTGAAATCGGAATCTGCCGCGCGGACCGCGGAGGAGCCGAAGAAAGGAAAATAAGATGTTTGAACTGGATGTCATCAGGGAATTTTCTTCCGCGCACTGTCTGAAGGGATATTGCGGGAATTGTTCTGAAAAGCATGGACACAACTGGAGTGTTCAGGTCTTTATCCGCTCGGAGAAGCTGGACGAGATCGGCATCGCCGTCGATTTCAAGGCGCTCAAGCGGGAACTGGATGCTCTTCTGCTGACGCTCGACCACAAGGATCTCAATACGGTTCCTCCGTTTGACAAGCTCAATCCGACCAGCGAGAATCTGGCCATGTACATTTACAAGACTCTCGGCGAAAAACTGAATGGAAACGGGATCAAGGTGCATCGGGTCCGTGTCGGCGAAAACCAGAGTTCCGGCGCGAGTTATTTCGAAGAATGAGTACGGATTGTGAAACAGCACAGGCCGCTGCCGCATTGAAGCGGAAGGGCTCGGTCCTTCTGGTTCCCACGGAAACGGTGTACGGACTCGTCTGCGACTGGGAGGATTCTGAAGCCCGTGACCGGATTTATGCAATGAAGCATCGCGCAGAGAACAAACCGCTTGCGGCTTTCCTGCCGGATGTTTCGTATGCAGAGATCCTTTGCGGATGTCCTCTGCCGGAAAATGCGGAGAAACTGGCGCGCGCCTTTATGCCGGGACCGATTACTCTCGTGGTTCCCGATGCATCTGGTTCTACATTCGGGTTCCGGATTCCGGATCATCCGTTTATTCTTTCACTCCTGAAACTTTATGGAAGGGCGCTTGCATCCACCAGTGCGAATCGTTCCGGTCAGCCGCCCGCTCTGGAGGTCGGCTATGCTCTGGAAACTCTGGCGGAACAGCCCGATTTCACTGTCGATGGCGGTGCTCTGCCGAAAGACTCTATTGCATCCACCGTGGTTCTCGTTAACGCGGATAATTCTTACAAGATTCTTCGCGAGGGACTGATTACTCAGTCTATGATAGAAAGCGCATTGAAGCAGAATTAACTGCAACCATCGCCTCAAAGCGAAGCGGGAGCCTTTGCGATTTATGCAAAGGCGGTCGGAAGTTTGGGGAAAGAGAGGAGCGCGAGGAGAGAAGAACAGCTTTTCAAAGCGGTTTTCTCTCCTCGCATTATTTTTTTCGTGCTTCGCACACCGGCGTCTCGCCGCTGGACCGCGACAAGGACACAGTCCTTGACCCGAGAAAAATGCATTCGCATTTTTCCGTATTTAAATATTTCTCGACCGTTCACATTGTGTTGTTTTTCATGGATGGAATTACGCAATATGAAGGTCGGAATCTTTTTCCGGAGAAGCACGGTTTTCCGGATTGTATTTTACAGGATACTTCGATACATTATTTCAGTTCATCAGAGAAAAATGAATTCGGAAAGGATGTTTGTTATGAAGGAACTGGAAGGAAAAATCGCGCTTGTGACCGGAGCCTCCCGCGGTCTTGGCCGAGGCATTGCCGATGTGCTTGCGGAAAAAGGCGCTTCGGTCATCGTGAATTATCGAACCGATACGGCTCATGCGGACAGCATTTGCAGGGAGATTCGGGAAAAAGGCGGAAAAGCCGTACCGTTTCAGGCGGATGTCAGCGAACGCGCCGATGTCGCAAAATTGTTTGATTTTGTCCGTGCGGAATTCGGACGCCTGGATATTCTGGTGAACAACGCCGGTACAACAAAGGCGCAGGACATTTTCGAAACTTCGGAAGACGACTGGGATTTTATTCTGAAAACAAATTTGAAAAGCCTGTTCCTGATGTCGAAAGCCGCAATGGAGATCATGCGGGCTCAGAAATCCGGACGGATTATTAATATGACTTCGATTGTCGCCTATCGCGGCGCTTTGTTCGGACACGTTCATTACGCCGCGACAAAAGGCGGGATTCTCTCGTTTACCCGGACCCTGGCTCGGACAGGGGCTCCTTATAATATCACGGTGAACGCGCTGGCTCCCGGAATCATTGAGACGGAACTGCTTTTCCAGACTCATGGCGCGGAAGGAGTGGAGAAACTGGCAAAGACGGTGCCTCTCGGACTCGGCAAACCGCGTGACGTCGGACTCGCGGCGGCCTTTCTCGCCGGAGAGGGCGGACGTTATCTGACCGGAATCTGCCTTGATATCAATGGCGGCATGAATTTCCATTGATCTATTGATCCGAGGAAAAAGAAGAGGCGGTTCCCCCGATACTGGAGAAACCGCCTTTTTGTTTCGCAGGAAATCCTTTCAGCGGCGGATCAGCATTTGACGACTCCTTTGATGAAGTTGTCGCGATGAGTTTCCATGTCCTCGTTTGCCTTGTCGAACTCTTCCATGGAGTAGACGTGGGTTGTCATGCCGGTGAACTTCCAGATGCCGCGGGAAAGGAGCATGAGACAGCGCTTGCAAAGTCCGGCTTCGTACATGATCCGCCGTTCGTGACAGTTGATGGTGGTGATCGCCTTGAAGTTCCAGAGTTTGTAGTCGATGGTGCGGAGAGAATCGTTATGATAGCCGCCGATGCCCAGTCTGCCGTGTGCACAGACGAGTTCTCCGGCAAGCTGGAGCCCGCTTTCGGTTCCGGTGAACTCCATGACATTGGGGAACCCGATGCCGAAGATATCGGTTTTATGGCCGTCTCGTTTGAGATCGGGACAGCCGATGGCATCCCAGTCGAGCCGGTAATATGAGGGGAGTTCTTCGGGCGCATAGACTTCCGTTGCTCCCATTTTCCGGGCGTTCTCGCGTGCCTCGGCCCTGAGATCGACCGCGATGATGTCCGCATATCCCATTGCTTTGAAGAGGGAGATCATGCCGAGTCCCATGTAGCCTGTGCCGACGACCGCGATGGAATCCCCGAGCATTTCCGGTTTCATTTTGAGCGCGGCGCTCAGAAGACAGGCAAGCGGTTCGACGATGGCATCCTCGTCCTTGGGATTGTCCGGGACATGACATGTTTTTTCCGGTTCCATGACGATATATTCCCGGTAGCCGCCTCCGCCGAGGCCTGTGACGCGGTCGCCGACTTTGAAGTCTGTGACCTTTGAGCCGCATTCGGCGACAATACCGACTGATTCATGCCCGAACTCTTCACCCGGAGCAGCGACACTCCACGGATACCATTCCGAATGGCACATTCCGGTGTAAGTGACTTTGACCAGAAGTTCATTGTCTTTGATTTTCGGAATCGGTGTTTCGACGATCTCGCTTTTGCGTGGACCGACCATGACGATTTTTTTCATGAAAATGACTCCTTTGCTGTTATTAGAGGGGTTGATAGCTGCCGTCTGAGGTGATTCGGACCGGTTTTCCGGATTCCGCGGAAAGATAAACCGCATCGATGATCCGCATCAGGGCGATCGCCTGTTCCGGGGTTGTGAGCGGTTCCGCTTCGCCGTTGAGGGCGCGGATGAAGTTTTCCGGAGCCCTTGTGCGTCCCATGTCGTGATCGTGCTGGAACCGGTAGCTGCGGTCCGCGGAGAATCCGTTCTTCTGGGAATAGAGTTCGCAGCTGTTCTGGTTGTTGACCGTGCGGATGCGGACTCCCGTGTGGGTCGCCTGGAGTGCGACATAGGTGTCTTCCTCCTTGACCAGTTCTGCCCAGGAGTTGTGTATCGTAAGGACCTGTCCGGTTTTGAAGCGCACGAACGCATGACAGGCGGATTCCACATCCGTGGTGCCTTTGGTGGAAACGACTTTTCCCCAGCTGCCGTGAAAATTCGGGTCGCTGATGAAGTCCTGGAAGGTCTGCGCCAGAACGGTATCCGGTTCGGGAAAGTCCATGAACCAGAGCGCAAGGTCGATCATGTGCAGAAGATCAATCAGCGGACCGCCTCCCGCGATGGCTTTTGTGGTGAACCATCCGCCGAATCCGGGGATTCCGGTCCGGCGCATCCAGGTTGCCTGCGCGGAGTTGATGCGTCCGATCTTCCCTCTGCCGATCTCTTTTTTTATGAACTGCGAGTCCAGGCGCGCCCGGTTGTTCAGATTGAACATCAGCATCCGTTTTTTTTCTTTGGCAAGCTCCGCCATCCCGCAGACTTCCGCAGCGTTGAGGGCAGGGGGCTTTTCGCAGAAAACATGGAGTCCGTGCGAGAGCGCTTCCAGAACCAGCGGTTTGTGGAACTTGTTCGGCGTAATGACCGACACCGCCTGAATTTCAGGACGGGCGGCGAGAAGCTCTTCCAGAGAGAGATAGGATTGTCCGGGGAATCCCCATTTTTTTGCGAACTGTTCGCCGTGTTCCGGGTTCTGATCGACGATTGCCGAGACATCGGCTCCCGCTTCCCGGAATCCACGGATGTGATATTCCGCCATGGCACCCGCTCCGATCAGTGCCGCAAATTTGATTTTTTCATCCATTCCGCTCTCCGATTTGCTTGCTATTTTGTTTTTGGATTATATTATATCATATTGAAAAGGATTCTTCTTCCGGTAAACAAGAAAAAAACTATGCGGAATCAATCAAAAAATAGCACATTGTTTCAATCCGGTCGGGTGGAACGCATTCCGGTTGATCCGGAGTTTCCCGTGTCGCAGCCGGACTTCAATACCCGTACGGAGCATCCGGATATCGCCCCGCATATTCATGACCTTTTCGAGATCGGATACTGTTTTGACGGAACGGGAATTTTCATTGTCGGCGGAAAGATCTTTCCGTTCAAAAAAGGGGATGCTGTTGTCATCAACACGCACGAGGTGCATATTGCGAAGGGGAGTCCGGGCGAGACGACCAGCTGGGGATTTCTGTTTCTGGACCCGATCCGTCTGCTCGCCGACAACGTCGGAAGCTATTCCGACTGCCTGAAGCTGTCGCAGTACTGCGGAGCTTCGTTCAAGAACATCATCGACGGTACGGAGCATCCGGAAATCACGGAGTGCATCCGGAATATCCTCTTCGAGATCCGGGATCGCCCGAAAGGATACCGTTCCATGATCCGGAGCCTGACGTGGCAGCTGATGCTCTTTCTCAACCGCTATTACGATGCGAATGAATCCGCGGATACCGTCCGGGATTACCGTGACATTGAACGCGTCATGCCGGCGCTTGACTATATTGATGCACACTATAATGAAGAAATCGACGTGCCCGGTCTTGCGAAACTCTGTTTTGCCAGCGAATCGAATTTCCGGAAACTCTTTCACAAGGCAATGGGATGCGCCGCCATGCCGTATCTGATGCGGATTCGTTTGAACGTGGCTTCGGCGATGTTGAAAAATTCGGATCGTTCCATTCTGGAGATTGCATTACAGTGCGGCTACAACAGTCTTTCGAATTTCAACCGCCAGTTCCGGGATCATTTCGGTGTATCGCCGCGGGAGTTCCGGAAACGGACATGAGTTTTACCGGAGGCAGGGATTTTACAAAAAAATCGTATTGTCCTCTTGTTTCCGCATAAATCCGTGATATAATGATGCCAGGAGCTTTTCGCGGGAACAACATCATCAAAAAGAGGAGATGAGAAGATGGAAAAATTCAGACGCAGCTGGAGCATTTTTCTCAAGGCGCTTGACTTGATTATGGCGGAAAAGAAACTGCTGATTTTTCCGCTGATCTCTGCGTTCGCGATGATTATTCTGATCGCACTTATCATCACGGGGCTGCTGACGTGGGCGCTTCTGACGGGAGATCCGGAAGCGGTGGAAAACGGCGCGGGGGCGGGAATTCTGGAAATTGCAGTTTTCTTTGTGCTGTATCTTGTGACGATGCTGGTTTCCAATCTGTGTATGGCGGCATTTTTCAGTGAGATTTTCCGCGGGCTGAACGGGGATTCCGTTGAGGTTGCCCGGGGGATCCGCAAAGCGTTTTCCCGTTTCAAGGCGATTTTTCTGTGGTCGCTTCTGGCATCCACGGTGGGGTTGATTCTCAGCATGCTGGAGCGCCGGGCAGGGATCATTGGAGCGATTGTGATCAAACTGGTGGGGGTCGTCTGGGTGGTGGCGTCCTGCTTTGCGATTCCTGCGATTGTCTGCAATCGGGATTTGAACAATCCGTTTCAGGCGTTGAAATATTCTGCGTCGGCGATTAAGCGGACGTGGGGGGAATCGCTGATCGGTTTTGTCGGGATCAATATGATCACCTGGATGGCGTCGTTTCTGCTTGTTCTTCTGGTGTTCGCGGGGATTGTTCTCGGTCTTCTGTCGGGATCGGCGGTCTGCTGGATTCTTGTGGCGGTCATGGGGGCTTCTCTTCTGATAGCGTATGTTCTGTTCTGCTATCTGGTCAAGGTTGCGGAGGCGATCTACCGCGCGGCGCTGTACCAGTATGCGGAGGGGATGGAGGTTGACATTTTTTCGGAGGAAGAACTTGCCGGAGCGTTCCGGGCGAAAGCGCAATGAACGTTTTTGGGGGGATATGAGAAAGAACCGCTTCCCTTTTCCGGGAGCGGTTTTTTTCTGATCAGTGGATGGAGGGATCGGAGGGTTCCGAGTAGATGACCAGTCCTTTTGCGTAGCTGCATCCCGGGGCGAGAGCGGCGCGGTGGGGGATGTTCGCCTTGAGATAGAGCGTGTCGCCGGGATTCATTCTGTGCGGATGTTTGTCGTCGTAGATGCAGTAGTCCAGCGAGCCTTCCAGAACGACGAAGAACTCTTCGGATTCATGCAGCATGAGTTCCCGCGGTTCGGCGGGGGTGTATTCGAGAATGAAGGGATCCATTTTCCGTCCGAGCTGCCGATAGGCGAGGGCGAGATAGCGGATTCCGTATTGAGTGTTGTTGTCCCGCTGGAGTTCTTCGCCCTCGTCGAGATGGCTGAAGGTGAACTGTTCGCCCTCGTTGTTTTTGCGGAAGAGATCGCCGACGTCGATGCCGAGGGCGTCGGCGATTTTCACCAGCGCTTTCAGAGAGGGCGTGATGCGGAAATTTTCCACCTGAGAGATGAATCCTTTGCTGAAACCGCTCCGGCGGGCAAGCTGTTCGACGGTCATTTTCTGCGCCTGGCGCACCTTGCGTATCGTTTGAGAGAGTTCCAGCAGGTTCATGTAAGCTCATCGTCCTTCTATTGCTTTGCAGAGTTTTGCCGCGCAGTTGCTTGTAATGGAATCGACTCCGCGTTCCAGATAGCGTTTCGCCGCGTCCTCCTGATCCACGGTCCAGATTGCGACATGGAATCCGGCGTTTTTCAGTGCTTTAATATACTCCTCATCGAATGCTTTTTCCAATGCGCAGGCATCAATTCCATCGGCTTTTGCGCTTTTGAGGAAGGCGATTGTCTCTTCCGGAGAGGGGGAGAAGGAGTGGTCGGTTTCATTTTCCTCGAAACCGGTCAGCCAGAGCGTTTTGATATCGGGCATGCGGAGCTTGCTTGCCGTTACGATCTCTTTATGGAAGGAGATCATGACGATCTGTTCGTGGGGGACTCCGGCGGCATCGATTTCCCGGAGCATGGCGGGGAGGACCCGTTCGTCGTTTTCCTTGACTTCGACATAGAAGAGTTTGCCGGGTTTGAGAATGTCCAGAACGGAGCGGAAGGTTGGGATTTTTTCTCCTTTGAATTCGGGTTTCCCGTTGGAGACGTCGATGGTTTCCGCTTCTGCGAAGGTGCTGGTTTCGATGTGAAGATTGCGGTCGCCGACGCGTCCTGTGTCGCTGTCATGAATGCAGACGAGGATGCCGTCGGATGTCAGATGAATATCCGTTTCGATGCCGTCGGTGTCGCGTTCCATGGCGAGTCTGAAGGCGCTGAGGGTGTTTTCGGGAGCGTCGATTGATTCTCCCCGGTGCGAGATCCATTCCACTTGTTTTTTCATGTTTCACCTCGTGATTGTACTGGAAAAAATAACGTTGACATTGCTGTTTTCAAAATTTCTGATGAGAATATCGCCTCTCCGGACCGGAATTTCAACCCGGAATTGATAAAGAGTGTTTAAAAGGCGGTCGATCAGATGCTTCGGCAGTTCCCGGTCGGTTCTGACCGGGATGTACGGCTGGAGGGCGGAATTGCATGGCACAACCGCGGTTACGATTCTTCGCGGATCGCATAATTCCTGTTTCGCATATTCCGCGCCTCTGGGACAGCGGTTGCCTGTGATGTTCAGCTCTTCGAAATTTCCGTTCCATTCCGCCCGGAGCCGGCAGCCGAGCGGACAGCGGATGCAGATCAGTTCCCGTTTCATTTCTCTTCTCCTTTCTTCAGGCGGAAGACCAGTTCGCCGCAATCCTTCAGCTGTTCCGCTTTCAGGTCGACGATCAGCATTTCCGCCGGACGGATGTAGTTGTAATGGTGTTTCCAGATGATTGTTCCATTGAGTTCCGCTTCCAGTTCCGCGTTGTTGCTGACAATCAGGGATCGGAAGGCAAAACGGGTGTCGCGGCCATGGCGGAAGCGGTTCGGAACCACATATTTCAGGTTTGATTCCACCTTTACCGGGCTTGCTTCCTCTGCAAAGGTTTCTCCGTCGAGACGGCGGACCGCCATTTCCGCCGCGTGTTCCGCCTCCTCGGAGACGAAATCCACAAGATCGTGAACGTGCAGGACGTTTCCTCCGGCGAAGATTCCGGGAACGTTCGTTTCATAGTTGGAGTCGACAAGCGGTCCGCCCGTCGAGGGATTCAGGGCGACTCCGACGCTTGACGATAACTCGTTTTCC
>CALXMJ010000167.1 GCA_944389445.1 uncultured Victivallales bacterium
GTCGATCAGAACTGCGATCCGGGAGATTATCTGCTGTCCGAACATAAAATTTCGGAATCCCGGCCCAATCCTCTGGCGCGGAAATATCTGCAGCTGCCCTTCGACTGCGATCTTGTTTCCTACGGGCATAATATTTCGGCATCCGTCAGCGCCCCCTGCCGGAAGCTCACGGAAGAGTACCTGAACACCTATCCGGCGGTCCACTGCTTTGAAACCCCGCATCTCCATGTTCTGAACAGCGCATTGGCCCCCCTGGGACTGGGGATCTGTTTCATGGCGGAGTATTTCCTCCCGGACCTGAACGCTCTTTCCGAACCAGGCTGCGCATATCGGATCCGGATTCTGGAACCATCGGAATTCAGCAATCTTTATCAACCGCAGTGGAGTAACGCCCTTTGCGAAAAACGAAAGGAACTCGACGCAGTCGCCGCAGGAGCTTACGATGAAAACGGACGCCTTGCCGGGCTTGCCGGAGCCTCCGCCGACTGCGAAACCATGTGGCAGATCGGTGTGGATGTTCTGCCGGAATATCGCGGACGCGGCATCGCGGCGGCGCTCACCGGATGCCTTGCCTTCGAAATCCTGCAAAGAGGAAAAGTGCCGTTCTACTGTGCGGCATGGTCGAATCTTGCTTCCGTCCGCACCGCTCTCCGCTGCGGGTTCCGCCCCGGATGGGTCGAAGTAACGGCGAAACCGCTGGAATACATCCGGCAAATGAATACGCCTCGTTCACCGCAATAAATTCCACAGCGGGAAGCGGACACCTGATTTCCCCGGTCAGAAGCCGATGTTCACGCCGACCGCCCGCAGGAAAATCAGGAAAATCACAACCGGAGCAAAGAAGCGGATGATGATCGCCCAGAGAGAAATCAGCGTAAGACCGTGATCGCGAGTTGTCTTGTACATCGGCTCGCCGAGGAATCCGGCAAGGAGGGAAATCAGATTCACATCCGGAGAGCTCTTTGAAGCGCCGAGACGCAGTTCGCGCGCGGCCTTCCGTGCGGTCCAGACCCAGCCGACAAACAGACAGATCACCATTCCGCCGATCGGCAGCATCCAGTTCGACGTCAGATTGTCCAGCATATCGAAGAAACTGCCGGGGACGTGTTCCGCACCGAACATTTTTCCGATCAGCGTCTTCACCGCGGGAATGTGCTTCCAGTTCGCCACGCTGAGCGACGACAGGAATCCAAACAGCGTCACGCCGCAGAAACAGACGGTAATCGACCGCATCCGGCTCCACTTGAGCTGATCCTGAAAAAAGGATACGCCGTTCTGGAGAAGCGCCACCCCGCTTGTCACAGCGCCGATCGTCAGCATCAGGAAAAAGAGGCCGCCCCAGAGCCAGCCGGTACCGCCGGGAAAATGATTGAAGGTCGCAGGAAGAATCTTGAAAATCAGACTCGGTCCGTCGCCGGGATTGAATCCCATGGCGAACACCGCGGGAAAAATCGCAAGCCCAGCAAGGACCGCGGCAAGCGTATCCAGCACCATCACCCAGAAGGATGCGGCAAAAATATCCTGATTCTTTCTCATATAACTGCCGTAAGTCACAGTAATACCCATGCCGAGACTCAGGGAATAGAAACACTGGCCCAGCGCCATCAGAATGCCTCCGGCGGTCAGCTTCGAGAAATCCGGCTCAAGAAAGAACTTGACCCCGGGCCACGATCCGGGAAGCGTCACGCTGCGGATAATAACCGCAATCAGCAGGAAAAACAAAAGAGGCATCAGGATCTTGGACCATTTTTCAATACCATTGCGGACTCCGCCAACCAGCATGGCTCCGCAGAGGACCATGAAAAGCACATAAAACAGGGAAACACGCCACGGCGATTCCGTCAGTTTGCCGAACGCCTCCCCGGCGGATGCGACATCGCTGTAGTTTAAATTGCCGGAAAACGAACGGAACATGTAATCCACGATCCATCCGCCAACGACAGCATAATAAGAAAGAATCGCCAGCGCGCCGAAAATCGCCAGCAGTCCGAATGCGGCAAATCCCAATTTCAAAACAATCAGTCCGGCAATCACGGAAACCGTGCCGAAGCCGTATGAACCGGCACCGATCAGGCACAGTCCGCCGAGAATCAGACCGGCGGCAATAAAGCGTCCGATTCTCGAACGCCGAAGCTCCAGGCGCTTGTACGCTCCATACGCGTTCAACCCGGTCTTGCGCCCGATATTCATCTCGCAGATCATCACAGGCACGCCAAGCAGCAGAACACAGATCACGTATACAATCACAAACGCTCCGCCGCCGTTCATCCCGGTAATATACGGAAATTTCCAGACGTTCCCAAGCCCGATGGCCGAACCGATCGTTGCCATGATAAAACCGAAATTGCCGCTCCAAGTCTCTCTGTTTTCCATTCTTCCGCCGCTCTCCGACATGTTGCAGTGTTGACAATCGCAAATAAATTCCCTAATTTAGTGTCGAAATGAGTTTTTTTCAAATCAGGAACGAAAGAAATCTTGAGAAGCGCCCCTCCCCTCTTTCCCTGCCCGAAAAGATGTTTTGGCAAAAAAATCCATTTTTTTGTCAATGGAATACATTTTATTCCCGTCTCGCGGATGTATATTCCATTTAAACAAAAAAAAGGAAAAGAGGTGAATCATGATTCTCAAAGTTCCGGTTATTCACAGCACAGATCTCCTTGTTGTCGGAGGAACCCTCCGTGCCGTTAATACAGCGCTGAAGCTCAAACAGCAGGGATTTCAGGTTTTCTGCGCCACTCCGTTCAGCTATTTCGGCGAGGATCTCTGCGCCACGCTTGATCTCTTCTCTCCAAAAAGCGAAGATTTTGTTGAACTGTTCGGGACCGATGCATCCCTTCGCCCCATGAAGATGAAATATACTCTCGATCAGAAACTCATTGATGCGGGAATCGACCACTTCTTTCAAACGCATCCGATTCAGATTGTATATGACAAAGCCGGGATTCCCGCCGGAATGCTTGTGGCAAACCGGAGCGGCTTTCAAATCATTGCCGCAAAAGTGATCCTGGACGCGACAGAACGTTCACTGGTACTGCGCCTTGCCGACGCCCCGTTCCGACCGTTCCGTCCGGGAGTTTATCCCGTCGAGCTGAATGTCATCGGCGAAGTTTCGGAAAAGAGCGGGTTGACCGTTCGCCCCTGTTCCGGGACAATCTCCGACAAAGGGAAAGAGTATCCTCTGTTCCAGGTCTCGAAGCAAATGGAATTCAGAGGAAATACTCCTGCCGATCTCGCGAAGGCAGCCGTGGCAATCCGCCGCGCGGCATGGCATCAGAATACTGCGGAAATTGCGGACCGCTGTCAGTTCCATTTAAACGACGGCCTTGCGGAAGATTACCATCCGACACCCGCCAGCCCGTTCGTATCCGCTGCCCGGAGCAATGCGGAAGAAATCGCAGAACTGCTGAAACAATGCACACCCGGAAAACCGGAGCACTTCCGTACCAAAACGAGAAATCCGAAGTACGATGTTGTCCGCAAAGACGAATTTTTCCGGTTCCGGAATTGCGAAACGGTTGATTTCGATCTCAATAGCCTTCCGGAACAGGAAGAGTGCGATGTGCTGATTGCCGGAGGCGGAACGGGAGGAGCATCCGCAGCGATCAGCGCAGCCAGAGCCGGAGCCGAAACGATCTGCACGGAAACACTCGACATTCTCGGCGGAATCTGCACCGCCGGCTGCATCGGAACCTACTGGTTCGGGAACCGGGTCGGTTTCACCAGGGAAATGGATCAGGGGATCTACCGCATGGGCGATACCCCGGATTACGATCCGGAACGCGGACAGACAAACACCCAGTGGAAACGCGAATGGCTGCTGGAGCAGGCGGATAACGCGGGCGCACGGCTCTACTTCGAAACGATGGTGATCGCAGCCGCAGTCGAAGGAAACCGTGTCTGCGGAGCGGTCGTCACGGGACCATGCGGAACGGGAATCATCCTTGCGAAAGCCCTTGTCGATGCGACAGGAAATGCCGATCTTGCGGCGGCAGCCGGAGCGGAAACCGCTCCTCTTGTCACAGAGGAAGTCGCCGTTCAGGGAGCGGGACTGCCGGAAATTTCTTTGAACGTAAGCTGTGCAAATTCCGACTACACTT
>CALXMJ010000168.1 GCA_944389445.1 uncultured Victivallales bacterium
TTCGGGGATTGGCGAATACTTTTTCTCCGTTTTCCTCGCGTTCGCTGTTCAGATGGAGAAAGGAGCTTTTCGGCATGTAGATTTCGCCCCGGACTTCCAGACGCGGAAGCGGTTCTTTCAGGCGCAGGGGAATGCTCCGGATGGTGCGGACGTTGGCGGTGACATCTTCGCCCACGGAACCGTCGCCGCGGGTGGCGGCATTGATGAGTTCGCCGTTTTCGTAGATGAGCGCAATGGAGAGACCGTCGATTTTGAGTTCGGTTTCGTAATGCGGATGCGGATCGGCCGCCCGGATGCGCCGGTCGAAATCGCGGAGCTCCTCCAGAGAGAAGGTGTTGTCGAGACTCAGCAGGGGAACGCGGTGACGGACGGTCCGGAATTCCCGCAGAGGCGTTCCCGAGACGCGGCGGGTGGGGGAATCCGCCGTCACAAGATCGGGATGTTCGGATTCCAGCGCTTTCAGTTCGCGCATTTTTGCATCGTATTCGGCGTCTTCCACGGTGGGGGAGTCGAGCACATAATATTCGTAATCCCAGGTGCGGATGAGTTGTTTCAGCTGATCGATTTTCTGTTTTGCGTCATTCATAGAATCTGTTTCCTGCGTTCATTTTGCCGAGGCCCAGTCGGGGCCGGCGCCGACCTCCGCGATCAGCGGGACGGCGAGGGATTGTACATGTTCCATCTCTTCCTTCAGGAGTTTTCCGACGGTATCCGTCTCCTCCTGCGGGCATTCGATTACGAGTTCGTCATGAATCTGGAGGATCAGTTTTGAACGGAGATTCTCCCGTTTCAGCCGCCGGAAGACATGGATCATTGCCAGTTTGATGAGGTCCGCCGAAGCTCCCTGGATCGGGGCGTTCAGCGCGACCCGTTCCCCGAACGCCCGGATGTTGTAGACCGGCGATTGCAGTTCGGGCAGATAACGGCGGCGCCCCAGAATGGTGGAGACGAAGCCGTCCCGTTTCGCCTGTTCGACGATCGAATCCATGTAGCGACGGACTCCGGCATAGCGCTGGAAATAGCGGTTCATGTATTCATCCGCCTCCTTGCGGGAGACTCCGATGTCTTCCGCAAGCGCGAAGCGGGAGATTCCGTAGACAATGCCGAAGTTGACCGCTTTTGCTTTTCTGCGCATCTCGGGAGTCACCTGGTCCGGCGGCACATGAAATACCTGCGATGCCGTCACGGTATGGATATCTTCGCCGGAGCGGAAGGCTTCCTGCATGGCTTCATCGCCGGAGATGCAGGCGAGAATGCGCAGTTCGATCTGGGAATAGTCGGCGTCGATCAGCAGATGTCCGGGCGCGGCGACGAACATTTTCCGCAGTTCGGATCCCAGCTCGCTACGGACCGGGATGTTCTGGAGATTCGGTTCCGTCGAGCTCAAGCGTCCGGTGGCGGTGGTCATCATCTGGAAGGTCGTATGGATTCGGCCGTCCTCCGCGATTTCCGCGAGAAGCCCGTCGGCGTAGGTCGATTTCAGTTTGGAAAGCTGGCGGAATTCGATCACATCCGCGACAACCGGATGACGGTTTTTCAGATTTTCCAGAACTTCGATATCGGTGGAATAACCGCTTTTCGTCTTTTTCCCGGAGGGCAGTTTCAGCTTTTCGAACAGAAGCTCTCCGAGCTGTTTCGGAGAATTGCGATTGAAGACCTCGCCCGCATGGTCGAACGCCTGTTTCTGAACGGCTTCCATCTTTTGCGCGAGCAGTTTCCCGAACGATTTCAGCATTTCCGGATCGACTCTTACTCCGGTATGTTCCATCTCGGCAAGAACCCGGCAGAGGGGAAATTCCACTTCCGAATAAAGCCGCTCCATGCCGAAGCGTTTCAGCTCAGCGGTGAGTTTCGGCTGAAGAAGAGCAATCGCTTCCACCGAAGCGGCTTCTCCTCCCGGCGGTTCCATGGAGAGATAGTCGGGAACGATTTTTCCCAGAGGCCGGTTGCCATCCAGCGCATTGAGAAGATACGCGGCAAGAGCGGTATCGAAGACAAAGCCTTCCGCGGGCAGTCCGCGATCAAGAAGACGGCGCATGACGGGCTTCACATCGTGCGAGACTTTCCGGAGATCCCCGCTGAAAAATTCAGAGAGAAAGCGTTGGAATCTCTCTTTCCCGAAGGTTGCTTCCGCCGCAAGATGGATTCCGGAATCTGTTCTGATCCAGAGGTTTTCGAGTGTGGCATCGGCAGAAAACGGGACCGATTCCATTTTCCGGCAGAGATCCAGCAGTTCCGTGAGCTGTTCCTCGTTTTTTGTCTCAAGGACGGTCGGGACGGGAAACGGGGAAAGTTTCACTTCCGGAACCGTTTTTTTTTCGAATCCTCCGCGGCGAAGGCGTTTCAGCTGGAGTTTGGCGAGCGCGTCATAGACGGTGTGCATATCCTGTTCGATGCTCTTCCGCTCGGCTTCGGTTTTCCCGGACATGAATTCGGCGAGGGCTTCTGCGTATTTGTTTTTGTGCGCCTTGTTGAGTTCCTTCCAGGGGATTCCCCGGAAGAGATCGGCGATCCGCCTGTCGAGGGGGAGTTTTCCCTGAAGGAGAAGAACGGCAAGGATCGGATAGCCGGAATAGTTCTGCCATTTCGAGCCGTTGTCGTCGGAGGTGTAGGCGTCTCCATCCCATTGGACGGTATAGGTTTTTGTGCCGTCCGAGGAACGTACCTTTGCGGAATGTTCTCCCATGGCGACGCGGTCATCGGCGACGGCGCTGTAGGCTTCGGGAATTTTTTCGATCGGCGGCAGTTTCCAGTTGTCGGTATCCATGCATCTCTCCCTGTTTTTTTCTATAATATGCGTCCGGGAGGAAAAATCAAGCGGTTCTTTGGTCTACGAAGTTCATTTTCTATAAAATTTTGATTGTTTTCTGCATATCAAAAAAGAAATTCCATGCTATAATTCAGAAAAGGAAACGGAAAGATTCCGTATTCCGCATTCATTCAAACGGCTTTTAGAGGAGAAATCCAAATGTCAAAGATCCGTGTTACTGTCTGGAACGAGTTCCGTCATGAGAGAAACAACGAGGGCGTCCGGAAGATTTATCCCGAAGGCCTGCACAAGGCAATCGGCGCGGGGATCGCCTGCGACGACTTCGAAATCCGCTATGCCACACTCGACGAGCCCGATCACGGGCTGACCGACGAGGTGCTCGATTCCACCGATGTCCTGATCTGGTGGGGACACGCCGCCCATGCGGAAGTGAAGGACGAGATCGTTGCCAAAGTGCAGCAGCATGTCTGGGACGGCATGGGATTGATCTGTCTCCACTCTTCGCACATGTCGAAAATCTTCCGCTTGCTGAACGGCACCAGCGGGAAGCTCCATTGGCGCGAGGTCGGGGAACGGGAACGGATCTGGTGTGTGAATCCCGCTCATCCGATTGCCGCAGGCATTCCGGAAACATTTGTACTGGAACATGAGGAAATGTACGGCGAACCGTTCTGCATCGCCTGGGATGCTCAGCCGGTGTTCATCTCCTGGTTCGAAGGAGGCGAGGTCTTCCGCAGCGGAGTCACGTTCCAGCGCGGAAACGGCAGAATTTTCTATTTCCGTCCCGGTCATGAAGCCTATCGGACCTTCTACAATGAAACGGTTCTGCGCGTGATTTCCAACGGCGTCCGCTGGGCCGCGCCGACTCTGCGCGCTCCGTATCCGAAAACGCATCGCGAAGGATCCTATGAACCCATTTCCGACAAAGGTGTGGATTTCCCGAAAGCAGGAATCATTCTGAACTGATTTTCCGACAGCTGCACCTTCCTGAAAAAGCAATACGTTCGTGATGTTCCGGAGAGGAATGTCACGAACGTATTCTGCTGTTTACGGAATCCGTTTTTCAAGAGTTCCCGGTTCTGTTCCGGAAAAACAGAGAAAGCAAATTTGAAAATACGGAAAAGACGTTTACATTGTTTCAATCCGTTACTCTGCCGGAAGGACGGAAAGACAAGAGGTTCTGCGGGAGTCGGTGACATCTTCTCCGGGAAGTTTTGAGCGGTCGTTTCCGTTCCCGGTTCATGGTTTGGAAAGGAGTGTTTTTCATGAAAACCGTTCGTTTCAGCGTTTTTTCGGATCTGCATTACCGCGACGGAAACTGGAATCAGGCGTCGGAACGTCTTGACGCGATTCAGAAACGGGCGGTGGAGAACAAGGTCGATTTCATCATCCACTGCGGAGATTTCTGTCACAATGTTGTGACCGGGAAAGAGATCATTGACCGCTACAACCGGTTTTCCATTCCCTCGTATCATACTGTCGGCAACCACGATTTTGAACAGACGGACGGGCTGGAGATTGTCTGCCGGGCATTCGGCATGAAAAACAGCTATTACAGCTTTGATGTGAATTCCTTCCGGATCATCTCCCTTGATACGAATTTTTACCGTTCCGCCGACGGCACCCCTCTTCACTATGCGTCCGGAGATTCCTGGGCGAAGTGTCATCAGGAGGAGCTTTATGTTCCGCCCGCAGAACTTGAATTCCTGCGGGATTCCATTGAGACGGCGAACGGGCCGTGCCTTCTCTTTTCCCACGGGAGTTTTGCCCGTCCGGACGGCGTAGCCAATTCCGAAGAAGTCCGGAGCATTCTGCGCGATTCCCGGCGTCGGACCGGACGGCCCCTGATGTGCATCAACGGGCATCACCATCGCAACAACCTCCGGATTCTGGACAATATTGCATTCTTTGAATTGAATTCAACGACTTCGGACTGGATCCCTCATCCGCATCATTCCTATCCGCCGGAACTTATGGCGAAATACGAGAATTCCGATCATGAACTGCTGTTCACCGATCCCGTTCATGCGATTGTGACGGTAACGGATGAGGGCGAAATCCGTATTGATGGGATGCAGAGTTCCATGTATATGGGAGTCACGAGGGAAATGACGGGCAATTCCGTTTTCGATCGAGCCGGATTGCCCTGTGATCCCTCCGTTCTGTCCGCGCATTTTCAGCTTTTCCGGGATTCTTTCTGAAGAGGGATTTTCTCATGGGAAGCGCATGTCGCGTGTTCAGGAGACACGTGGCGGCGCGGTGGTGGCACCATGCAGAAATTCCACACCGAACACCTCATGGACCGGTTCGGCGGTTCTTTTTTCCAGGATGGAAATCAGGAGTTCTGCCGCGTAGAAGCCGATCCGGTGAGGATGTTCGTCCACGGTGGTCAGCCGGATCAGACGCTGGACTTCGGGGAATCCGCTGAATCCGGTCAGCGAAATATCTTCAGGGACGCGGAGTCCCATCTCTTTCAGACTCCAGTAGAATTCAAAGGCGACGTTGTCGCCGTCGCATGCAATCGCCGTTGCTTCGGGAAACCGTTTCAGCAGACGGCGGAGAAATTCAGACGGCAGAAGCCCGGAACGGAAATAGGATTCCTTCGCCAGAAGAGGAAGGGAATGCCGGTCCAGCTCATCCCGGAACCCGTCAAATCTGCGGGATAGTATGTTCGAAAGCTGTGCGATATAGAGAATTTTGCGATGGCCGAGCTCGTACAGGTGGGATGCCAGCATTTGGCCGCCGAGATAATCGTCGTGCATCAGCTGGTTGAGTTCACCGGGAACGACCGGAATCCGGTTTTTGTCGATCCAGAGCATCGGGATTTCCGATTCCGGCTGATGAAAGAAATTGGCGATGATCGCGCCGTCCGCTCCTCCCATTTTCAGAAATTGTCCTGTTTCTCCGGGATCGCTGTTGACCAGGGAATAGTACAGCAGCGTGTTGTAACCGTAAGAGGCTGCTCCCTCCTGAATGCCGCAGAGAAGCGAGGAATAATACGAACTTTCCACTCCGCCCATGAAAACGGCGATCGACCCTTTGAAGCGGGATACGTTCGGTTTTACCACGGTTCCGCCTCCCCGTGCGCGCCGCTCCAGATAACCGCGCACAACCAGTTCCTCCACGGCCGCGTTTGCCGTCATTTTGTTGACATGGAAGCGTTCTGCCAGATCGTATTCGGAAGGAATCCGTTTCCCCTCCTGGAGAACATTGCCGCGGATCTGCTCCAGAAGCCAGTCCGTGATTTTTTGTCGTTTTCCGCCTGATGCGTCCATAAAAAATTCAATCTCCGATGTGTTGTTTTTTTATACTATAACGCGGGGAAATGATTTTGCAATCCCTGTTTTTGAAAAATTAGATCAGTCAAGATTTATTCTTTTTTCTTTGTTTTAGTGTTGACAAACGGTCGTGGTTGTTGTATAATCTTATAAAGAGCAAAATATGACCCGGTTAAAAAAGAGACGGATTGCCGATCCGGACGGAGACTCCTCCGGGAATGACGGCATGCAGAAAATGCGTCCGATTTAAAAATCAAACAAAACAGCAGCGCGGATTGTTCCGTAATCGGAGATCCGGTGCGAAGAGACAGGGAGAACAGGGATGAAAAACGGATTGAAATGGTTTTGCAGAGCGGTGGTGCTGCTTTGCCTGACCTGTTCGGGAAATGAGTCGCTGAAGGCTCCTTCCTGGATGAAAATCATGCCGAACGGAACGTTCCAGATCGACGACATCCGTGCGGCGATCGGCGTCAACGACGGACGCCGCGGCGCCAGCGAAACCGCCGCCAACAGCAAATTTGAAAAATCACCCGCCACGATTGAACTGGACAGCCGAATCTGGCAGACCCGTTTCCGTCCCTTTTCTCCGGGGCCGTTCTGCACTCTTCAGAAAAAACTGACCGTGTTTTCCGATACGGAGCTCAACTGGCGCTACACGTTTCTGGGGGCGGAAAAAAGCGGCATCCGGGGTGTCGGACTGGATTTGACCATGCCGGCTGCGGAACGCGAATTTATCGTTGACGGCAAGAAAGTTGCGGTCCCGGCAAAATTCTCCCGCGTGGTCCTTTACAACGGAAGCTGCCGCATCCTGAGAATTCCGGTCGCGGGGTCCGACGTCGAATTCTCCGGCGATTTCAAGCTGACCATTTCCGATCTCCGGAAGTGGGGCAGCGGAACGATTATCCTGACTTTCCAGATGAAGGAAGTGGAACGTCCCTGGAAAAAAGCCTCTTTTGAATTTGATATCCGTTATCGCGGCGTTCGCATTTCCCGCGAGGCGTTTCAGGCGGCCGGACTCAAATTCACACCTGTCCCCCTTGCCTCCTCCGTCAACAATACCACCTGGGACGATGTCGCTGACGACGGCAAGTGCGGCTGGACCGACAAGGGCCCCCAGGATGATCTCCGTCTTTTCCGCTGCAAAGGCCGCACGGTTCTGAACGGGATCCCGTTCGACATTGCCGATCCTGCGAAAAGCCGCGGGAAAAATATTGTAAGCGTTGCCCATCGGAATCTGGGGCTGAATCTTCCCGACTCCATCGAACTTCCGATGAACGGAATCAAGGCGGGAGGCCTCTATTTCCTCCATGCCGCGGCGCTGGCGAATACGGCACCGGGAAGTTATGTGGTCCGGTACGCGGATGGTTCAGCGGAAACGATTCCTCTTCGCAATTTCGACAATATTTTCAACTGGTGGAGCGTTGGGACAAGTTCCTCCTCCGCCATCGGCTGGATTCCCGATCCGGCGGGCGACAGCAGAAAAGGCCTCGGGCTTTATCCGTGGAGAAATCCGCATCCGGAGAAACCGATCGCTTCCGTGACGATGAAAGTGGCTCCCGAGGCGAAAAAATGCATGCTGATGCTTGCCGGAATTACTGCGGTCGACCGTGCTCCGGTCATCCCTGCGGAGGAAGCTGCGTCGACGGTCAGCGATGCCGGCTGGATTCCATATTCTCCCGTCGATGGAAAAGCGCTGGAGAACAGTATTCTTGACGTTGCGGACATGGTCCCGGCTCCCGCGGGAAAATTTGGATTCGTCCGTGTGGATGGCGACCGCTTCCGTTTCGAAAACGGGCGTGAGGCGCGGTTCATGGGGATGTGCGTCCTCGGCTTTTTTCAGTGCGACAAAGCATATACCTCCAAAGTCCTGCGCAGACTGCGCGGAATGGGCGTGAACATTGTCCGGGTTGGCGTCGGAGGGGATGAGAACGGCGGAATCTTCAAGGCGGGCGGACGCATGGAGTTTGATCCGCAGCGTCTTGACCGCTATTTCTTCTATCTTGCCGAACTGAAGAAAAACGGCATTTACATCCAGTTCGATCTTCTGCCGTCGCGGGGCGTGAAGAAGTTTGAGAATCCCGAGCTGGAAGGGGTCCGCTGGTATCCCAACGTGTTTGTCATGCCGCAGATCCGCAATCGTCAGAAGGAACTGATTACCAAACTTCTGACGACCGTGAATCCCTACACCGGACTGCCGCTTGCGAAGGATCCCGCGCTGGCAATGCTGATGGTGGTCAATGAGACATCGCTTCTTGATCAGCCGGTCCGCGACAAACTGACTCATCCGCTGGTCAAGGCGGAGCTGAAGAAGAAGTTCAACCGTTTCCTGATGGAAAAATACAGAAACCGGGAAACGCTGAAAAAGGTTTGGAAAGGATCGCTTGCCGATTCCGAGGACCCCGGAGCGGGAACGGTTGCCATTCCGATGGATTACAACCGTCACCGTTACTCTGTTGAGCGGGAAACCGACTGCCGGGCGTTTATGGCGGCGCTGCAGAGCGAGTATTTTACGGAGATCCGGGACCATGTGCGTTCGCTGGGATGCGTCGCGCCCATTACCGGAAGCAATCACTGGACAACCGATCCGCTGGATTTTTACTCGAATGCCGCGTCGACTGATTTCATCGACCGCCATGCGTACTGGGCGCATCCCGCCGTGGACAACGGATGGGGAATTGAGCAGATTCTCTTCAATCCCAATTCCTCGCTCAAGTCCGGAACGGGCGGTTTGCTGGAGCAGATCGTCGCCCGCCGCGTTGCAGGGAAACCGTTCACGCTGACGGAGTGGAACGTGGCTTCTCCGAACGAGTTCCGCGCCGATGCGCAGCTCTACATGCCTGCCTATGCCTCCATGCACGGCTGGAATCTTTTCCAGTTCCTCTTTAATATGAACCGCGCTCTCTCGGAGCCGAAACGCATCGGAAGCGCTTTCGATCTGGAACGCGATGTGCTTCAGCTTGCCATGTGGCCTGCTACTGCGGTTATGTTCCATCGGCAGGATATTCGCAAAAGCGAACCGGTCTTCCGCGAGAAGATGACATTTGCCGAAGCGGCGAATCCGCGTGGAAAACGGTTCGAGGCGGGAAAATTGGCGCGGACAGGTCTTTGTACCGGAACCGGAATCAGTTTCTCCGATGATCCCGACGGGAAAAGTTCTTCGGCCCGGATTCCTTCCGAAGATAAAAAGTCGTTCGCTTCCGACACAGGCGAGCTGTTCTGGGAAACGAGAGGGCTTTTCCGGATTGATACGCCCTGCACGCAGGCGTTTGCCGGATTTGTTCCGAATGAGACGGTCAAGTGCCGGGATGTCGATTTCAAGACAAGCAACGATTTCGCTGTTGTCATCATGACCAGCCGTGACAATCAGCCCCTCAAATCTTCCGGCCGGATTCTGATGACGGCGACCGCACGCTGCTGGAACACCGGGATGAAATATGCGCGTCTCCGCAACAGAATTTCCGCGCAGGGGGTTGCTCCGCAGATCTTCCAGCCGGTCAAGGGAAGCGTCTCGCTGCGGACCGGGAAAAATCTTGAAGTTTATGCCCTTGATTTCTCCGGACGCCGGACCGCACCGGTCAAATGTGTCTATCAGAATGGCGTTCTGACGATTCCGGTCGGCGCTGCCGTACACTATGAATTGACGGAAGGAGGAAAAAAATGAAAATTTATCCGATTTGCAGGATGGATCTTTTCTGCCGATATGATGAAGAAAAATCAAACAGGAGTTCAGATATGAAACGTCGTTTTTCTTTGATTGAATTGCTGATTATCGTTGCGATCATCGCGATTCTGGTTGCTCTGCTGCTTCCCGCGCTTCAGAAAGCCAAGTCGAAATCCCGGGATGCGCTTTGCCTGGCTAATCTCAAGCAGGGGGCCGTGGCGATGAATTCCTACGCGCAGGATTTTAATGATTTCGTCAATCCGTGGCCGCTGGGGACGTGGACAGGGGATGCCTGTATCCGCCACACGAGTCCCTGGCGTGGATTCGGAGTTTATTACCGGAATAAATACCTGGAGAATCCCAGATCCATGTTTTGCGGGCAGTTCGGGGAATTCAACAATACCGCAAGAGGAGATATTGAATATAACGCCATTGATTGGAGAACGATGAAATACAAACCGGGTGTTCCTTCCTCGCTTGGTTTCGCAGGGGCTGAGGCCGAGGTGATCTGGGGCTGCTACATCATGCGTGGAATGCGCAGCAATTCCAATCAGCCGCCGCGTCTGTTCAAAGCCGCTTCGACGGCGATGGTTTCGGAGTACGGATGCAACCGGATTGACGGATCACTGAATACGCGCTGGTTTGCGGCGCATACCGGTCGCTGGCCGGTTCTGTTCGGAGATTCCCGCGCGGTGTTCCTTTCGGAAAAGGAGATCCGGAAAGCCTGGTGGTATGATTGATGTCCGGATGCGTTTCTCTTTCTCCGCCGCAATATGGCCGGTCGGAGGAATAGAATGGGATAATTCGTTCGGGAAGAATGATTTGCAAATAGGCGGTGCTCAATGAAGATGGAATCGGCTGGAAAAGGAATCGTTGCCGGATTGCTGGGGATCGGTGCGGTATTTCTGCTGCCGCTCTCGGCTCCGGGGAATGCGGCTGTAAAGACGGAGAATGTTCCCGCACGTTTATTCTCCGTGCGTGACGGAATGCCGAATCTGGCGGCGAAGCTGGAAGCGGGAAAGAAAGTGGAGATCGTTTTTCTCGGCGGCTCCATTACGGTGATGGGGGGATATACGAACGATGGATATGTCCGGTATGTGGAACGCTGGCTGAAGGAGCGGTATCCCCGTGCGGAAATCAAGGTCCGCAATGCGGGCGTTCCCGGGACTGGGTCGGAGTATGGTGCCAAGAGGTATGACCGCGATGTCCTCCGCCATAAGCCGGACGCCGTTTTTATTGAGTTCGCAGTAAACGATGGAAAATCCGATCAGACCGCATCCATGGAACGCATGGTGCATAAGAGCTGGCGGAAGGAACCCCGGATCGATCTGGTTTTCTTCTACACGCTCGACAAATCTCATCTGGAGAGTTACAGGAAGGGATGCCTGCCGTTTGCCGCCGGGTGTCATGAGCGTGTTGCGGAACAGTATGGAATTCCCACGATCGGGACGGCGTTTCATGCGGCGGAGAAAATCAATTCCGGTTCCATCGTCTGGAAGACGTTTTCCGGTGACACCTGCCATCCTTCCGCTGCCGGATTCCGCTTGTTTGACGAGGTGTTCGCCTCAGCGCTCCCGGAGCTGCTCCGGACAAAAAAGGGAGGATTCCCGCATAAACTGGGCAAAACGATTACTCCGAATCTGGAGGTCTATCCGCCGGCGCTGAAGGCAAAACCGCTGGTTTCTCCGAAGACTTTCCTTTTCACTGACGGAGAGGCTCCTGCCGACGTGTATGAACTTCCTCTTCCTGCGGTACATTGGGTCGGAGAGCCTGTCTATCGTTCCCCGAATGGAAAAATCCTTTGGCGGATTGAGTGTCTGCCCCGCCGTTTTGCCGGTAAACTGGATGGAAGCACCGGATCGGACCGTTCGCTTTGGAATGGGAAACCGGCGGAATGGTTTGAGGAAGGACACTGTTTCAGCGGAACGGATGGAATGTCTGTGTTTTCCGGTGACGGGAAAAAAGGCGGTCTGCTGGGAGTATCGGGCAGCAGTGTCGGAGTGCTTTGCTTTACTGCGCCGGAAAAAGGCAAATACGAATCCGGAAGGATTCGTTCGGGGGAGTTCCAGATGTGGGCGAATGAAGGCAGTACAGTGGCTTTTTCGGCCCTGAAATTTTCCGGGAAAGGGGATCAGGGGGAGGTTCTTGCGGTTCACCGGGAGGTTCGGAAGGAACGGCGTGGAATTTCCATGTCCTTTTCCGTGGAGCTTGAACGCGGGGACGAGATTGCCTTTCTTGCGGATCTGAAATTGCCGGAGTATATTCGCGGCGGATGGCGCAATTTGAAGATCACTGCCGCAAGGAAGCTCGTGCCGTAAATCTTGAAAACAGTTCGAACGTATTTTCGAATAACCCGTTGATAGAGATGGTTATGATGTATCTCACCGATGGGTTCTGGGACCGCTGTGAAACAGCGGAATTATGAACATTGCCTCTTTTTGAAAAAGCAGAATTGCTCCTCCCGGAAGAAACTTGCGATAAAACAAGGGAATAGCACGGGCTTTGCGGATGCCGCCTGCGAATGCTTCAATCGCTTCCAAAAGGTTCTACAGGGAGAAGAAAAAGAGTGACCATATGATCGTTTCCTGCGGGTTCACTATTGCCATTGCTGGAAAATCAGCGTTATTCTGAGGAGGTATGTTACGCGGCAATATATTTTTTGCTGTTTTGGGTGTCTGCGAAGACGTTTGCTTTTTGAGGTTTGCCGGATATGACCGGTATCGTTGCATTTGGAAAACCGCGGACGGGGAAACAGATGAAGCATGCTTCCCTGATGTCAGAAGAAGTCTGTGGAATTTGATTTTTGCCTGGAGCGGAAAAGTAAAAAGGAAAAGGGATGGGAGAGTCCGGAACGCATTCCGCCGTTTTGCCGTCCGGGGGAAAGCGTTCCGGAGTATTTGACGCTATTTCAGGATGATTTCTCCGAAGTTCTTCGGCGGCAGACGTTTCAACTGGAAGAATCCGATTGCGGAAACGTCGTTCTGTTTTTTATATTCCGCATCGCGGTCGTTGACCGTTCCCGCGCAGAAGACCGACATGCCGGGCCGAACTTTCTTCAGATTGATGAAATGCCACGGGACGGCGACCTGATACAGGATTTCCACCCGTCCGCCGTTCCCTTTTGTGACCGTGATGCTGCGTGGGAACTCCTGCGGGGAAAGGAGTCCCGTTTTCAGCGATTCCGGATCGAAGGAGTATGCTCTCCAGGCCTCGGGACCCTGTGGCGTCAGGGCGAGATTGATTTCACTGAAGGCGAGCTGGAGCTGTTCCCCCACGCTGTTCGAGGTGCGCGGAACAGTTCTTTGTCTGGAGAATCCCAGCTGGACGCTGTCGCCGTTCCAGAGATTTCTTCCCCGGGAGTTCTGAAAGAATAGATCGTCCAGAACTCGGAGCTTGATCAGGAAATACTCCTCATTCCATCCGAATGCGATGGCGGCGGAGAGATCTTCGGTCCCGCTGTGGAACTCGGGACTCCGGACACATTCTTCCGGCAGTTTCAGGGAAGGTTCGGCCTTCCAGCCGGAGAAGTCGCCGTTCCGTCCGACTCCGGGCAGATAATCGGCGGCAAGGAAGTTGAATTCCCCGTGCTTCCGGGACCGGTATCCGGATTTCAGCTCAACCGTGAGTTCCGTTTTGAATTTTTGAAACGGAGAAGGTTCAAAGCCGGGAAAGAGAAGTGTGAATTCTCTGCTCTGATTTCCCTTCAGGGAGAAGCCGGTCCTTTTTCTGGATTCCGGAATGCCGGGAATCCGTGAGGATACGGAACCGGAGCAGTCATTGCCGGAGAGGTTCTTCAGCGAGAAACGGAGTCCGAATGTTCCATCCGGAGAACAGTATGCCCGCTCGTTCTCCACGGCGACCGGCGGACGGACCCCGAGACGGATTCCCGTCGATGCGAGAATGCGTCCTGTCTCATCCACGAGGTTCATCTGGAAGGGATAGCGTCCTTCGGGAAGGGTTTGCGGGAGGTGCATTTTAATGGAATAGCGCGAATCCTTTTTCAGGCAAACGGAAGTTTCTTTCATTCGAAGTGCTGCGGGAGCTTTCAGCGTGAGGCGTCCATCGGAGAGTACGGAACCGGTGAGCGTGATCTCACCTCCTGAGACTCCGGAAAGTTCTGTGCTGTCGGGACGGATTTTCCGTTCGGCGTTCCGTCCCCACAGCTTCGGATCCGCGTCCAGAATGTAGACCGGAGCTTCCGTGAGAGTCAGGGCGAGACTGCCTTTGTCTGTTTTCATCCGTTTCCGGTTGCCCATGATGTCGGCGACTTCGATGCTGTCTCTTCCCGTTTCGATGCGCACATCGGTATTTCTTCCGCTGAAATCCCAGAGGGCGATTATGCAGTGGTCATTCCGGTCCGCGTAGGAGTAACCGAGAACGGTGTCGCCGAGGTATTCGATTGTTCCGGTCGGCCGATGTCCCTCCAGCAGGAAACTGGCGGCGGCAAGCGCGGGAAAAACCGGACGCGGCGCCACTTTTCCGGTTGCCCAGATATGGTGTGGAATCGTCAGATTATAGGTCAGTCCATAGTCGCCTCTGCCGGACGCGTCATGATCGTAGCCGTAGAACGGTTCGTTGGAAAGAATTCCTTCTCCGAGCAGAATCAAACTGGCGCGGACTTGTCCGTACATCTGAATCCGTTCTTCCGCGGGGGTGGCTCTGGCGGAATAGCCGGATTCATTCGCCCGGATGCCGATCTTTCTGCCCTTCGCATATTGGCGGATCGTCTCTTTGAGCGCACGGATATTTTCCACAAGACCGTTCTCCTCCACCGGATACTGAATGTACGGATGCAGCGACACTTCGTCCACCAGATCCAGAAATCCTTTCTCGAACAGTTTCCTGTGCGCTTCCGCGGAACCGAGACCGATATGGGAGAAGCATGGACCCAGGATCAGGGCGTCCGGATCTGCCTCGCGGATGGCTTTCCGCGCAATCCGGTAGATTCGGACGATGTCGTCATTGGAAAGATAGAGATCCGGTTCCCAGAGCGGCTGATAGCGCATGACTTTATCAAAGCCCTTCTGTTCCAGACCGCGTTTTGCCGTATCATAGTAAACTTTTGCGAAGAGGTCCTCACCCTTCTTGTTCAGCGGACGCAGGGACTGTTCGTTTCCTGTGAGGTTTCCCCTTTTCTCAGCGGCGGTCAGCTGCTGGAAGACGCTGCTCGGGCCGCGGAACACTTCGTACGAGTAGTAGACCCAGGGTTTGTTTTTCCGGGCTTTGATGAATTCCTCCCGGTTTTTTGCTATGTTGCGCTTTCCCCAGCGGCTGCCGATCCAGGAAGCAAGTGTCGATTTCCCCGTGGAATTGCCATGGAGACCGAAAAACGACTCTTCCGGCGGAAGAACTTTCCGGGAGGCGGGGTCCGGCAGAACGGCATAGGTCAGACAACCCGCCGGACGGCTTCCGGTTTTCTGCAGGAGAGTTCCGTCCGAAAGTTTTGCCAGCACGCGGTAGAAGCCGTATTCTCCGCGCGGAACCTCCGTGACGCTTCCGTTCCATTCCCCTTTCTCATTGGCCTGAAAGGGAATCCGGAGCGTTTTCCGGCTTTTTTCGTTCTGATCCTGAAAATCCAGCAGAAGGGTTTCCTTCTTTCCGGGAGCGAGTCCGCTGACTTTGAAATACAGCGTGATGCCTTCTCCCCGTTTGAAGAGACTGTTGTACGGATTCGATGTATCTCCCGTGAGCGCCACGGCGGCTTCCGTTGCGGCTGCGGCGAAAAGACACAGAGCGGATAAAAGCAATCTTTTTTTCATCAGGTCCTCATTTCTTTCCCTGTTTGAGCTGGAATCTCAGGATGCCCTTTCGCTCTGGCGAAGCGGCAAAGAGCCATTTTCCGTTTGCCGCGAGAGCTGTCAGTTTCCGGTTCTGGGCATCAAGAAGTTTTCCATTCCGGTCGAGCAGGAGAAGTTTATCTCCGGAGACGGCGATGCAGTCTCCCAGTACGGCGATGTCGCTGATTTTTCCGGGGAAGTTCCAGAGGGTTTTGCCGTCCTTCAGACAGAAGACCTTCCCGGCGTTTGCCGCGACGATTTCTCCGGACGGGAACACATCCACTTTCACGACGGGTTCCGTCAGATCGTTTTTTACATTCAGCTTACCGGAGTCGGCAACGATGAGCTGTCCGTTAAGGAGAGCCATGTCGGTCGGGGCCTGAAAGGAACCTTTCTGAAGGCGCATGCGGTTCTTGTCGCCCCAGCGGGTGCGCGAGGGATCAAATTTCCAGACGGCTTTTTTCACCTTGTCCAGAATCAGGAATGTTCCGTCCCCGTTCGGGAGAGCGGCGATTCCGGAGGAGCTCCAGTTCGCTCCGACTCTCCAGGCTTCGTTGCCGGCGTTCAGCAGAGGGGCGTCTGGCAGATCGTCCAGCAGAAGACGGTGGATCGCTCCGCCGCAGACTGCGATCACATGTTCCCCGGAGACCGCAAGCGCAGTGATCCAGGGAAGTCCTCCGATCCGGAAATCACATTCGGCGGGGGAGTCCGCCCGATAGTGTTTCAGCCCCTGAGAAGTCGCCAGGAAGAATCCGTTGTTTGCATCTTTGCAGATGGCATAAGTGTAACGGTCCGTCTCTCCGCCCACTTTTTCCCGCTTGGAGGAGAGCGGATGATCCCGGAACGTGGTTGCTCCGGCATCCACGCCCCAGCAGACGCCGTCCAGAGGGAAGAATGCCGATGCGGAACCGCGCAGGGGCCAGTTGCCGCTCTGTGCGGCTCCGTCCGGCGTGAATCGGTAGGTACGCAGTTCCGGATAGCCGGTTGAGGCGATCAGGTATCCCGCGCCGGGCAGAAAGCCCATGGAATAAAAGGGCGACTGGGGAGTCGTTTTTGCCAGATCTACGACTACGCCCAGAGAGGTTCCGTCGGCCTTCCACGCATGGATCTGTTTTGCTTTTCTGTCGTAGGCGAAATATTTGGCGACTCCTCCGAATGCCTGTTTTGTTTCATCGCCGGCGATTGCCACCCGGTCGAATTTCCGTTTCAGGTCCAGAACGGGCGCAGCGGATTTTGTGCCGTTTTTCAGTGTATAGAGACGGGTGTTGTCAAGCAGATAGATGGTCTTTCCGTCGGAGATCAGCGGTCCCGGGGTGCCGGAGCGGATTCGTTCGGCAGTCCGGCTTCCCGGCGTCAGGCGCCAGAGTTCGCCGTTTCCCTGATAGGGCCCGGTGATGAAATAGATTCCGCTCGAATCCGCCGCGGCGGAGTAGACCGGCGTAAACGGAACAGGGGTGAATTTTTCCGGCTGGCTTTGTCCGAGTGCGCCGGAATACTCCAGCGAGGCTCCGAATAAGGGAAGAAACGCCGCCAGAAGAATCGAAACAGTAAAAAGACGTGTCATAAAAACTTTCCTTTCGAATATAGTTGAATTGAAAAATCGGTATTTTTCCGTTACAGTCCCTGCCGGAGATTACCGAAATTGACGTCGGTCAGCTTTTCCTGATCGCTGACGATGGATGCGACATGACCGTCAAAATGGTAGACGTTGGAGCGCATGTTGTGCCGGAAGGAGATCCAGACCAGATATCCCACGTTCGAGGGCCAGTTGTAACGGGGATCGGTGTTGTTCTCCACCAGAATCTGCGCTTTGGAGGGCCGGCGGATGCGGGAGATCTTCTTGCAGACGTTTGCCGTGTCCCACTCGCCGGAAAAGAAGGTGTTCAATCCGTAGGAGTTGGCAGGATAAAGGGTCCAGGACGGACAGGGAATCATGTATTCCCCGTTTTTGTCTTTTTTTCTGGAAAGGCGTGCCGCCACCTCGTGAACCCAGGTGAAATCCTTCCGGACCATGAGCGGCATGCAGTATTCCGTATCGTTCGCATAAAGCTGCAAAGCCGTTCCGATGTTTTTCATGTTGTTGACGCATTGGATGGCGAATGCCTTTTCCCGCGCCTTGTTCAGCGCGGGAAGCAGAAGCGCTATCAGGATGGCCAGAATCGCAACTACGATCAGAAGTTCTATCAGGGAGAACCCCTTCTTCCTGTGGATGGGGTCTCTGGAAAGCCGATGCATGAATCAAATCTCCTTATTTTGATTTTCGATGAAAACCGCTTGTCTGTTCGAACCTGTTGTTTGCCGTGATATTTCCCGGTGGTAACTGCAGATGTCACACCTCCATTCTGTATGAAATTATATTTTATTCTATTCGGTCAGATAGAGTGAGCCGTAGCGGACGGGATCCTTGCTCTCGACGATTCCCCGGAAGAGACAGAGGGCTTTCCGGGAGCCGGAGTCCAGATCGTTGACTGCCGCGGCAAATCCGAAGCGGCTTCCGGTGCGCGGCGCTTCCCGCAGTCCGACTGCCTTCCAGGGGAAGAATACTTTGTAAGTCGTGACATTCCCTTTTCGTGTGACGGTGGCAGTTACATTTTCCGCCATACCCGGTTTCAGAACAGGGTCGTAGGCATAGTGGCAGTAGGTCTGGACGCCGCTGCCGGTCAGTCCCACGGTAAATTCGAAACAGCGATGCCCTTTGAATCCGAATCCCTGATTGTTTGCGTCCCACTCTTTGGATGCGTCCACATCGAATGCAAGCTGGAGGGAGTCTCCCAGCCACATCCGTTCCTGCTGATACGGCTGGGCAAATTCGTTGTCGGAGATTTCCGCGAAGACGTGAATGCCGTTCCGGTCGCGTGCGATTCTCAGTTCAGGGCGGCAGTCCGCTGCCTTCAGCAGAGACTTCTTTTCCTTGGGAGAGGTCCATTCGGATGCGGGAAGCGGGGGCACGGCACGGATTCCCTGTTACGGCAGCATCGGCATGGAGTAGAAATTCTGATTGATTGCCTTTTCTGTCCGGAACACCTCTCCCGGCTTTCCGGGATTCTGCACGGAGCAGACGATGTTTCCGGAGAGCTTCCGGAGTTTTCCCAGATCCAGAACAAGTTCATTTGTTCCTTTTTTCAGCTGGATTTTCTTTGTGATTCCGGCACAGGAGAGGGTTCCTGTCTTTTCCGCGTCGAATCTGGATTCCAGACGGATGCGGAGCCGGGGATTCGCCTTTCCGGTCCAGATGGGGGTGGCTTCGGCGATGTTCACCGCGTTTTCCACCTGAACGGGAAGAATCCGGAGTTTGCCGTTGTCCCGAAGGATCAGGGAGTAGGCTCCCGGTTTGGCATGGTAGGGCAGACGGATTTTCCCCTGTTCGCGACGGAATTCCCGGGGGAGGAAAACCGGTGTTCCCGAAAGAGCCAGTTCCGATCCCGAAACCAGATTCACGCGCGGTTGTTCTTTTGCGTCGTAGAGAGCGGAGGATGTAGAGAAAAGATAGAGCGGGGATTCCGAAACCGTGATCCAGCCGTCTGCGGAGAGTTTTTCCTTTCCGCCCAGATAGTCTTCGGCGGATGTGAACGGAAACGGCAGGGAGATTTTTTCTTTTCCAGTGGCGTGCCAGAGAAGCTGAACGTAATCGCGGTCCCGTTTTCCTGTGACGAGGAAAATTTCCGGAGTCAGAGAAATGAGACGGGTGCAGCCGATGACTCCGGTCAGATTTCTTGTGAGAGTCATGTATGCCGCAACAGAAGGTTTGGGCGCCAGGTGGTCGTTTTCCCTGCGGAGAATGGAGAATCCGCTCTCTCCGCGGTTCCTGGTGTTGTAGAAGTCGCAGAAATAGATGACGCTGTCGATCCGTTCGGAGGAGAGCAGTGCCATGGAACGGGTCAGATAGCGGGCTTGCGTCACTTCGTCCACAGGAGTCTGCCAGGTGCCTTCCCAGGTGGTCCATCCGAATTCGGTGTAATGGAGAGGCATGTTCCGTTTTCCGATTTTTGTCAGAAAGTCGAAAAAGGCTTTCTGCTCGGTCCAGAATTCATCCTCGGGCCGGGTCCCGTCCACATAGCAGTGCATGACGATGCCGTCCATGGATTCGAAGAGACCGTACTGTGCCATTTTTTCCATGAAATCGATTTTGATCCGGCTGCATACGGGCCCCATGACTTTGGTTCCCGGATGGATTTTCCGGACGGCTTCCGCGAAAACCCGATGGACATCCGCCAGTTCCTTTGTTGTTCCATACCAGCGGAAATCCGGTTCGTTGACTACGCAGAGGTATTTCCCGTTCATATCGGGATGCGCCTTGGCCCATGCCTCCACGGCTCTGCGGTAAAGGGACCAGTCAGCCGGCGGATAGAGTCCGTTTTTATTCCGGTGTTCGGCTTTGACGAGAGATTTCGGAACGGGAGTGTCGTTTCCCCCGGTGTAGATGGGGATTCTTGTATCGTCAAATTTGTGAAAATTGTTTTCTTTCTTCGGAGGCAGCAGTTTTCCTGATGCGTCAACCTTGCAGCTGCTCATGGAGAAGAAGCGCCAGTCCCAGCGGGCACCGATCCTCCGGGCGAAGTCAAAAGTGCCGTTTACGACCATCAGGCCGTATCTGGAGCGGCGAAGAAGGGAACTGTCGATGCTTTTGCCCAGTACCGCCGCCGCAAATTCCGTTGTGATCTGTTTTCCATCCGGATAGCGCGCTTCCACGAGGCCGATGTAGTAGCCTCGCCCGGATATTGTTTTCCGGGTATTGTCCGTGATGGTTTCCGAGGAGAGTTCTTTCCGGTCCGCATCCATAAGACGGAGCGTTGCGCGCGGTTTTTTCTCCGGGAATGCGACTTGAATGTTCAAAGTTCCTTCTTCGGCAAAGAAGACATGGCGCAGAGTGTTGGAATTGATTTTGATTTCTCCGCCGGTGATCCGGTGGTTTTCCTGTTCGATCAGATCCACTTTCAGATCGCGCATCTCCAGAATGCCCTTCGGGACAAAAAAGCTCCATTCCAATGCCAGTGAATCCGGCAGGACGTTGCCGAAATCGACCAGCACGTCGATTCCCTTCCAGTTTTTGCTGTCGTTGAAGAGATAGCAGCTGTGGTCTCCGGTGACGCGGATGACCGGGGAGAGCGTCCCCATGCGTCTGCCGTTCCGGTCATACTGCACGAAATTGAGCCCGATGCCCTGTCCCTTGTATTGTTCCGTCCGATAGGAACAGCGGAAGCGCATCCGATAGGGTCTGGAAAATGTTCCGGATCCCGTGATGGGAAAACGGGGAGAGGAGACCGATTTCTCCTTTCCCGTCTGTACAATCAGATTCCCTTTGCGAACGGAAATTTGCGGTTTTGAGGGGGTGTTCCGTTCCGTCGGAATGTACCAGCTGCGGGCCGTTTCCGATGCGGAGAGTCCGCAGGGAAACAGAAAGGCGGAACAGAGAAGAGAGAACAGAAAAGGATATTTCATCATTATGGAAAACTCCTGCAAATTTTATAGGAAATTGTATTTGGCCGGATTCGCCTGAATGTATGTTTTGAGTACGGACCCTGCATGGCCGTCTCCGTAAAGAAGATTGAATGATCCCAGATGCGGCGGGGTGAACGGCCCGATATACCAGGAATGGATGGAATATTCGGAACAGATGATGTCAGTGGATTTCATTTTCGGAAGGAGAAGGAGCTCCGGAGAGAAACTGCCGGTGCCGCGGAGCTGCCAGCTGCATCCGATGTTGTATTTCAGGGAGTCCATGGTTTCCCTGTTCCAGTCCATTTTGATGTCCTCCTCGTATTTCCCGCTGGAAAAGTGCTTGTGGGATTCGCAGTAGAAATACTGCGGAGACGGCAGGTATTTGTTCCGATAGTGAACGGCGAGTGTTTTCCAGTGTGTCCTACGGAGATTGTTCTGCATGTCTGTTTCGATGGTGATTCTCGGCCAGATCATCTGTTCGAAATCTTCTGCATAAAGAACGCAGCTCTGTCCGATCGTTTTCTGGTTGGAAATGCAGCGGACCTGCCGTCCTTTTTCCCGCGCCTTGTTCAGCGCCGGCAGCAGAAGCGAAACCAGGATGGAAATGACAGCGATGACGACCAGGAGTTCAATCAGGGAAAACTTTTCTGTTGTCTTCATTTGAGATACCGTTCCTTCTTTTGAAATGTTTTATTTTATAAACATTCGTTTGTTTTCTGTCCGCTGGACTTCGCATCTGCGGTCAGTCTGTATCTTCCGGGGAAGATGCGGATGGTTCCGCCATCCACTCGGATGGTTTCCCCTTCGATACTCCGGCAGTGCAGAATCGGATGGAGCGCGAATGAGAAATCGACCATCCGATCCATGGTCCGTGAGACCGGCGGTTCCTTCAGACAGTTCACATACCGGTTAGCCATGGAGCGGTAGGTGCGTCCGCGGGTCGGATCCATCAGGAACTTGTGGTCGGGGAAGAGTTCCAGTTCCCATTCCGTCTCCGAGAGTTTCCGGAGTACGTAGCAGCCGCTGCCGGAGGATTCCGCGTAACGGGATTTGCCGCGTCCGATGATTTTATTCAGCGCGGACGGATTGTCAAGGACTTCGTCGCAGTTCCCGGAATGGATGAAACACTCGGGCGAGCGGAAGACGACAAGATCGTTTTCCCGGCGGATTTTGAAATTTTTCCCGTTCCATTCTTCGGAGCCGCATTCCACGGCGCACTCTTTTTCGTTGGTGCGGAAGATCTCGCCCGCGGCGGCGAATGCCGCGGCGCGTGCGGGCGTGTGTTCCATATTCAGAAAATGGACGAGCCATCCCGGATTCCATGGGGCGATTCCCGACGGTGTATAGGTGAAATAGGAGGCAATCTGGATTCCTGTCTGTGCATACATGGCTGCGATGGCGGCGAGAGGGTAGCCGGTCGTGGAGCCGGTGGCGTCGAATTCGTAGGAGATGCGGGCAAGACGGGACTGCGGCGCTTTTTTGAACCGGTCGAACCAGCGGGTCGCCAGTTCCAGATGGTTGGCGCTGTCGGTGTTGACTGCGTCGAAGAGTCCCGAGGCATTCAGGTAGGTTCCGATGGTGGCGGCTTCGATCGGCGCCTTTTCGAAGACGGGTCTCAGATCCTCGTCCGGAAGCCCGGAGTAGCTGATGAACTGGGCGCGAATGACGTTGTTCCCGAAGAAATCCGTGATAATCGGCCAGAGAGAATCGAAATAGTGGTTCAGGATATGGGCGCGGAATTTGGAGAAGCATGCGTCGAAATCGGGATCTTCCGGATGCGCGTCGCGGAAACTCTCCCAGAGGCGGACCAGTTTTTTCCGTTCCTCGCCCCGGGAATAGGTGGCGGCGGACATCCATTCCGGGGTCAGCTCCAGATCTTTTTCCAGCTGCCACTTTTCCGGATAGCGCGGTTCGTTGAACAGTTCGAATACGACGATGTTGGAATATTCGTTCATCCGTTTTCCGCTGACGGTGCTTTTCCGGGAGAAGAGCCCGCGCAGATAGCGGGCCTGACAGTCGATTGCGTCCTGATCCCAGAGCATTGCGTCGCAGGAGAAGAAGTTGGTGAAGCCGAACGCCTCCTGTGCGCCGATGTGCCAGTAGGCGTAAAGCTCCTCCTGCCGGAGCTGGTTGGCGACCGTGTTCCACCAGACGGTCGGAGAGAGCATCAGGTAGATTCCTTTTTTTGAGCATTCCTCAATCAGATAGTCCAAGATTTCCAGGTTTTCGTTTTCGACGATGTTTCCCAGTCTGTCCGTGATTTCCCGTTCGTAGAGGTGCATGCGGATCAGGTCGATGCCGAGCAGTTGAAAATGGCGGAGATCCTCGTCGATGATCTTTCTGTGATCGAGCCCGAGTTCTTTGATGTTGAAGAAATTATGATTGAACGGCACATAGTAGTTGACTCCCCAGAGTTTGACCGTTCGGTTTTCCGCGTCATAAATGGTTCCCTCTTTGACATGAAAGGGGGTCCGGTAGCGCCATCCTGTTTGCATTGATCTCTTCCTTTCCCGATGAAAATCCGGATTTTATTTCCGCTTTTTGTTTTTTTTAATTATACACCATTGTACCCTTAAAAGCAAGAGGGTGTTTCTATAATTTTCTTGAAAAATCTCTTTTTTGAACTTGTTTTATGCCAAAAACAGCTTGAATCCTTCTGTTTAAGGGGGGCATGTGTATCCTGATTTGGAAAAGAAATCCTTTTTTTAATGGAACAATTTTGAAAAATAGACTTGATTTTAAGGGGACATGATGTATAATATCCTGTAAAGACAAAGAAGGATGCCAACAGCCCATGAGACCGCCAGTCAAACGTATGGAAATTGCCGGAATTCTGAGACGGGAGATTTGTTCAGGACGCTATGCGAACTGCAATCGTCTGCCTGTGGAGCCTGAACTGGCTCTTCGTCTCGGCGTTACGAGAAAGACGCTGCGCAGCGCGCTGGATCTGCTGGAAAAAGAGGGCATTGTGGACCGCATTCCGGGAAAAGGGACATTTCCCGTCCGGCGGAATGCATCGGAGGACCGCAGCATCTTTCTTCTGATTCCCTGTTCCGATTATTTTCTGAAATCCGATTATCAGACGCGGACGATTATCCGGGAAATCCTCAGCGGCTGTCTTCAGGAGGCGTGCCTTCGGAAAGCACATGTCATCACGCTTCCGGTGACTTCGGATAACAAAATTGAGAATTTTGACGAGGCGGTTCTGGATCATCTTCCGAACGGCAGCCGGGTTATTTTTTACAGCAACTGGTATGCGCCGATCTTTCCGGTTTTTCTCCGGAAACAATTCCGGATAGCTCATATTCACCATCTGACCTATCAGCATTCGCCTCTGAAGCGCTTTACGGACCAGTGGATCTGCTGCAAGGCGGATGTGGAATCCGGGGTCCGGAAACTGGTTGCCCGGTTCGCGGCGCGGGGATGCGCGCGGATCGCGCTGGTGACCAGTTTTCTGGAAACGGAATCATATCCGGCAAAGGCGGGTTATCTGCTGGGTCTCAGGGAACAGGCGCAGGAGATGCCGCAGCTGATGTGCGATGTCGGAGGAGTCAATGAACCTCCGATGCTGTTTGTCGAACGTCTGTGCCGGTTTTATGAGGAGACCCGGTTCGATGCCTTGATTTTCGGGCTCCATGATTCTCTTGTGCTGAACTTTGCACAAACGCTGAACTGGAATCTCGGCCTGCCGGAGAACGTTGCGATTGCCACCCTGTTCCCTTATGATTACAACAATAAATTCATCCCCGCGATTCCCTACATGAGTTTCCATTACGAGTCCATTGGAATTTTCGCGGTGCAGAGTCTGTTTCAGGATCAGTACAAGCCGCAGGAAATCGTGTTTTCTCCGCAGATCGGTCTTCCTGAGTAAAGGGGGGACCGCCGGAGCGGGATTTTCGTCTGAAGCAAAAATCCCGCCGGAGAGTTTCTTATTATTTCCCCGAGATTTTCGTCCGGTGAACGTTCTGAATCCTTTTTCCGGTTCCGAACTCGACTTCATACAGATATCCATCCCGTGAGCGCAGACGGAATTTTCCGCTCCAGTTTTCCGGAACGGCGGGAAGAAGATCCGTTTTTCCGGAATGACTCTGGAGAAGCATCTCCTGAAGAGCGGTGGTATTTACGCCCGGAGAGTCCAGATAGGGCGCATCGGAAACCCCGAAGCGGCTTCCGGCGAGTCCTTTTCCGGGACTGTTCCAGCCGCCGTAGGGATAACGCTGCTGGAGCTTTGCATGTTTCAGCACAATTTCAGCGGTGTCGGGCAGATGCAGACGTGCCGCCTGCACACCGCATTGCGACCAGCCGGCGCGGTTCGGATAGTTTCTCATGCGGAAGGTCCGGACCATGCGTTCATATTCCGCGGCGGGACTGTATGCGTCGATCACGGCGAACGGATAGATGGCATAAAGTTCCGGATTCTCCTGATTGTAGGAGCCTTTGTCGTCCAGGAACTCGCGCAGGGGGGCGTAGACATCCGCAGGCACGATGACTCCCTGCTGTTTTTTTGTCTGAACCCGGAAGCCGAAGGGCAGTTCCGGCAGATGCTGATACCGCTCCCGGACCGCTTCCAGCAGAACCGGTTCGAAGCCGAAGCCGGGTCCGTGTTTCAGCGCGGCTTCAAAGACCCGCCGGACTCCGGCAAGATCCGGTGCGGGATCGCGGACCTTGCGGAACTGTTCGATCGAATCCGATGGTTCCATGTGATACAGTCCATCGGGACCCTTTTTCAGAAATGTGACCAGAAAGAGCGTGATTTCATGGAGCCAGGGGGAGAAGATCCCGCTGGCGAACTGCGGATCGCCGGTATAGCGGAAGTAGTCGTCCAGCAGACAGATCCATTCCGCGGCGGCGGAGTGGATGTGCGTGGTATAGCCGCCTTTCCTGGATTCGAGGCGCTGATCGTATTGTTTTTCCAGAAGTTCGCGGGTGACGGGAGTTGTGACATGCTTCCGCGTTTTTTCCAGAACGCGGGTCGGGAGCCATTCCGGGAAGTAGATGCCGGCTTTGCCGAATTTGGCTGTTTCCTGTTGACGGTAGTGGAAATAGGAGTCATAGAAATCAATCTGTCTGCGCCAGATTTCCGGATGGTTGGCCGTTCCGAGGGGCCAGGAGATTTCGCGCTGGTTCTGGAACCAGTAGCCGTGTCCCCAGGAGATGTTGTCGTCGCGGACGCTTCCGAGTCCTCCGCTGAAGCGCGGCGGGTAGACTCCTCCGTGCACGCCTGCCAGACTGTACAGATTGACGAACCAGAGTTTATTCAGGTAGGCCGCATCCGGATCGCCGCGGAGGACGATGAAGGAACGCGACCAGAACTCCCGCCACCAGTTTTCCTGCTGTTGGATGATTTCCGGTGTTTTCATGACTGCGCTCTGAACTGCGGCAATGTCGATGGAGTTTCCGAAGGTGACCGTTTCCGCCGTTACGAAGAAGCGGTAGTTCCGCAACGGAGTGGCGGACTTCGCGGAAATCGAATGGGAATCGTGTTCCGCCGGGAGAAGTTTGCCCTGATCCAGAGCGATTGCCAGATGGAGGCTCCGTCCGTAGACGTGATCGTCCGGCGAAGGCTTTTTCCCTTCGGGGAGGGGACGCTGGTTGGCCTGCAGAAGATTGGTTTCCCGGCAGAGAATGCGTCCTTCGACAAGATTCAGAAACTGCGGAGACCGATGGTTGAAATAGAGAATCGAGGCTTTGGCGGGAGTTTTTCTGTTATCTTCGACTTCAATCAGAAGCGTGTTCTTTCCCATGACGCCGCGGATGACGGCTTTCACGGTTCCTTCCGCGGTTCCGAGTTCAAACCGGAGACATCCGTGATACAGATCCAGTTCCTGCCGGAACCGTGTCAGAGACTCCGGTTTGAGTTCGGGAAAGATCCGGATTCTGCCCGGAGAAAGCGGCAGGGGGGAGTAGTGATATTTGACGGCTTCATGACCGAAGAAATCATGTTTCCCGAGCTGAAGTTCGATTCCGTTTCCGAATCCCGCCATCGCTTTGAGATCGCCCGATCCGACCGGCATGACCCAGGCGGGATCGGCATCGTAGCGGTCGAATACGGGATTCAGCTCCTTCATCCGGGCGGCGACATCCGGCGGGATGGTACCTGCGGAAAGGAGCGCCGCAGCGAATACGGCGCATCCGGCAATGAGGCTTTTATTCATAGGAAGGCACGACTCCTTTCTCTGTTGTTTTCCATTGAAACTGTTTTGGGATTTTCATGGGGATAACGGTTCCCCGGCCGGATTCCCCCTGATCCGAGAGTTCATATCCGGCGCTGGCAAGGCATCCGCCGGAAAGACGGATCGTGTTTCCGTTTTTCAGCGTCAGTTCGAAGCCGTCCGGCAGGCGTTTCCGCGATACGACGGGATTTTCGCCGCGGAACGGTACTATGACCGTATAAAGTGTTTTGCTCCCCCGGCTGTTCCATTCGGTGAAGAGTTGAACGGCTGGAGTGAAGGTCCATGCTTTCCGGTCCGTCAGTTTCGCGACCCATCCGAGAATCCGGTCTTTTCGGAATATACCGCAGTGGGTGGAAAATTGCAAACCGTTGATTCCGTAAAAGTAGAATGCGGCGTTGACGGAATCGCCCGGCCGGGTTGTGACGACGCTGTCGGAATGAATGCGCAGAAACTCCGGTTTGAATTCGGGGGCGAACAGCCAGCTCTGCGTGAAACGGTGTTCCCGGAGGGAGTTCACTGTATCGCGGACGAGGAAAATTCCAGCGGATTTGATGAGGATCACGGCACGGTTGTGGGTGACATCGCCGATGACGGTGTCATAGGGTTTCCGGTCAAAGACTGTGACGTTGGCTCCATCCCGGTTGAAGTTCCATCCGGCATATTTTCCCTGATATTTGCCTTCGATGAAATCGAATTCCCGTCCGGTCAGAAAACGGTTGGGGAGGGGCGTTTCCCAGACTCTCGGGATTTTGGCGTCGAGTTTGACTTTCTGTCCGAATCCGTCCACGCTGATCGACTTGTGCGCGGCGGTGGAGTACCAGTATTCGTTCATTTTCGGATCGGGGTGGTACATTTCTCCGCCGGAGTTCACGATAATGGACTGACCGAGAGCATCAAGTTCGATTCCGTTCACCCCTTCGCGCCAGTGGCCGTTTCCGGGACGGGAGCTTTTGAGAAATGCGTAGAGAGCATTTTTATCCCATCCGTTGCGCAGGACGCTCCAGCCGCCGAACGGGAATGTGATGCTCTGAAACGCCGGAGGGGTGCCGCGTCCTTCGTAGACAAAATCGCGGATCTGTCTGGAAAGCGGGAGAATGGAAAAATCCGAGATCCGTCCGGCGGAGCGAGCCTCATTGGAGCCTTTGAAGAACTCCGCGCTGCTGGAGAGCCCGGGCATGGATTGACGTGCTTTGCCGTAATCGCGCCAGGTGTTGTTTTTTCCGGCGATCGGCAATGCGCCGCTCGGCTTGGCAAGGGAGTGGAGGAAATAGCAGCGGTTGCGATAGATTTCCTCCAGACGTTTCCGGAGGGGGAGTTGTTCTTCCGGAGGAAGCTGGCGGAGTGCCGTCATCATCTCCTGAATTTTTGCAGGGAGATCGGCGTTGTAGTTGAAGCTCTGTTCCATATCGCTGCCGTCGGGGAGGATTCCGCTGTTGAGGACGTTGCGGAGTCCGGTTACCCTCCAGCGCGGAGCGTCGCGGAATTCCGGGAGGGCGCTCCCCAGCAGGAAGAGCTGGATGGCGCAGTGCTGGCGCTGATTCGGGAGCCACTCTTTTGCCGCCAGCTGACGTTCCGCTGTGCCCGCTTCGTATTCCGTGATATGGAGAAGAATTTCTGCGAATTTCGTGCTGTCGATCAGTCCGGCGGCTTCGCTTCGGCGGCTGATCGCGTTGAGTCCCTGAAGGAACGCCTGGATGCGCCAGCCGAGGTAGAGAGGAATATCGCACCATTGAATGGAGTTCTGCGGAAGACGGGTCCGGTATTCCCTGGTCTTGCGGATGGCGGCATACTGTTCCGGCCAGTGTTCGGCGAAGTCGGCCCAGTAGCCGATCCATGCGTCGAGATATTTGACATCGCCGGTCTGCTTGTATTTTTCGGCGAGTTTGTTTGTCCACTGCATGGTGGAGAGATCGCGGACGAGGAGATCGTACCCGTCATCGGGGAAGCGGAACCACTGCACCTGACCGGGAAGTCCGATGACGGCTCTGGTATCGGTGAATTTTCCGTATTGACGAGTCGTCAGAATCCCATTGAGAAGCTCATCGGCGCTGGCGGGTCCGTGCAGCCAGAAATAGAGATTCCGGATTTCCGGGGTTTTGGCGATACGGGTCAGGAGCTCCCGTTTGAAACGGTCGAAGTCCGGCTTTTTCTGCATGGATGTTCCGCGATTGCCGATGGAGAGCTTTTGCAGGACGCGATCCTGTGCTCCTGCTGATTGTGATGGCGTATTGCCCGGCTGTCTTGCCGGAGGAGTGGTGGTTCCGGGTGTTTTGCCGAGCTGGATGTCTGCGAAAGAGCACCCGGCAGCGACCACTAGGATTCCGGCGGCGAGAAGTGATATTTTCATTGAGTGAATCTCCTTTGTCACTGCATTTTTGTACGGCGTGCGTTCCACGGACTTTTATTTTCATACTGCCGGATGCCGGTGGGATCGCCTTCCTGACTGTTTTTGAGTTCGACGTGTCCATCGGCGAAGGCGTAGTTGTAACGGAAAGGACCGTGCAGGGCGGGATCGCCGGTCCATTGTTTTGCGGCATTCTGAATGGATGCGTTGGAGGTGTATCCCAGTGTGTTTGTATTGTGCGCCATTTCAACAAGGGTGAAGGTCCGGGTGGGGAACTTGATCATTCCGCTCCGGATTGCGGCGCCGGAACCGTAGATGCCGGGATATTTGTTGTATTCGGCAGGATTGGAGGTGCCGCGTGTCAGGGCGTAGGTCCGGCGGTAAAGATTGGCTCCATAGGAGGAGACTCCGGCACGGTCCGAGGGACAGAGATAAAGATTTGCCCCGCCTTTGATCTCGACGAATCTTGCCGTTTTCTCGGATGCGGAGAGCCTGGGAGCCGGTGCATAGTCATTGATGAGGTCATCCCAGACCAGCATAGGTTCGCCTGTCGGTTCCGGATCGGCAATGTGGGGGAAGTAATCCTCGTGATCCATTCCGTACTGATTCAGTCCCATGGCAAGCTGTTTCAGATTTCCGGCGCATTTGATGGTCATGGCCTTTGCGCGGGCTCCGTTCAGAGCGGGGAGCAGCATTCCGGCAAGGATGGCTATGACTGCAATGACGATGAGGAGTTCTATCAGAGTGAATTGAGTCTGTTTCATGTTCAGTTCTCCTGAATGATTTTGGGATCGAGTTCGAGTTTTGTCAGCGGTTCGTTGCGGTTGTCGATTCTCCAGAGCAGGCGGCGCACGGCCTCTCTGCCGATGCGTTCCGGCTGGATATCGACGGAAGCCGGACGGGGATTCAAATTCTTCAGAAACGCCAGTTCATTGTTGACTCCGATGATTTCGACATCTTTGCCGGGAATGAGTCCGCAGTGCGGCAGAGTCTGGTAAAGTCCGAGCATGATGATATCGACCGGAGCGAAAATGGCGGTCGGCAGGGCGGGGAAGGTTTTCATTTCTTCCAGAAGAGTTCCGAGTTCCCGGACATTTGCCAGCTGGGTTTCGCCGGTTTCGACGATCAGTTCCTTTCCCTGGAGCGTTTCCAGACGGCCCCCCTTTTCCAGAACGGTCCGGCAGAAACTCTCTTCGCGCCGGGGAAAGGTGGAACGGATGCAGAGGAAGACGCGATGGCCGCGATTCCAGAGATGCTCCGCGGCATATCTTCCGACGGCGTCATCGTTGTAGGTGATGTGATCGAAGAAATCGTTTTCGCGCGGCAGCCCCATGATCCGGACGCAGGGAATTTCGCGCAGGGCGCGGATGAAGCGGGGATCCTCGCCGGAGAGGGCAAAGAGAATTGCGCCGTCGATGCGCGGCGGCAGTTTGGAAAACGGCTGTCCGCATTTGAAGTTGCGGAGGATCATGTTGTAGTCGTGTTCGCTCAGCTCCTCCTCCACGCCGCGGATGACGCGGGAGTAGATCGGCGCGTTCAGAACCGTGACCGGAAGACGGGAGAGCAGAGCAATCTGCATCTGTCGGTATTTCCGGCGGCGGATGGTTGTATGATTCTGCCGCAGATGGAACGGCCTCAGTTCGAATCCGAGGCGCTCGGATGCTTCCCGGACTTTCCGGACCGTCTCCGGGCTGATCTTCGGATGGTTGTTGTTGACACGCGAGACCGTGGCAGGCGATACTCCCGCCTCCCGCGCGATTTCCAGAATGGTGATGTTATTTTTCATCTCCGATCCTTCTCCTGTAATTGAAATAAAGCAGGCCGCCTGTAATCAGGGCAACTCCGCCGATGAACAGAAAACTGATTCTTCCCGCCGCTCCGTTCGGAATGAACACTCCCAGCAGTGTGAGCGCGCCGTATGCCAGACAGAGCATTCCGAGCATCCGGAACTGCATGGAATCGGTATTTTCATGTTCATCGGAATCTTCCGTGACGGGTGTATTCATATCCTGAAAGAAGGCATCGACCTCCTTCTCCCTCTCAGAGCTGATCTTTCCCGCGAAGAAGCGCGACCCGAGAAACCAGATGCAGGAGATTCCTGCCACCAGAAAGATCATCAGGGAAAACTGCAGATCTCCTGCTTCCTGTTCCGTCAGTTTGCGCGGAATTCCCAGGAAGGTTGCAATCTCCTGAATCGGCAGCTGGTACGTGACCAGATACGCCACCAGAAGGCCGACGACAATCGTGCTCCACGCTGCCCATTGAGGCGTTTTCCGCACGAAAATTCCCAGCACCAGCGGCATGGTCAGCGGAATGGAGATCAATCCCGCGAGCAGCAGAGTCAGTTCAAAGAGCGGCAGTTTCGACACCTCGGAAAACCAGATTCCGAGCAGAATCATCAGCACGCCCAGCACCACGGTGGCGATCCGGGCGAAGAGCAGCAGTTCCCGGTCATCCGCCTGCGGCCGGATCAGCGCCAGATAGATGTTCCGTCCCGTGATCCCGCTGATCTGGTTCAGCGAGGTGTTGACCGAAGACATCGTTGCGGCAAAGATTCCGCATGCGAGCAGTCCGGTCAATCCCGCCGGGAACACCCTCATGCAGATCGCCACATAGGAGGCCTCTTCCGGATTCCGCAGGTACGGAAATTCCGCCGCGATGTCGGGAATCACAAACGATGCCGCCATCGGCGGAATGAACCAGAACAGCGGGCCGACAATAAAGCCGAAGGCCACCAGCAGAGCCGATTTCCGTGCGTCCCGGTCGCTTTTCACAAACAGAAAACGACTGGCGCCCGCCGTCAGATTGATCGCACTGAAAATCTGATTGAAGAAGATCGCGATCAGCCAGCAGACGACAATCTGCGGAGAGAGCGTCTCGCTCCAGTTGAAATGATAGCTTGGAATCTTCTCGAAGAATCCGCTCACTCCTCCCACCTCCGGCATCCGCAGTACCAGAACCGCCGCGACGATCGTAATGGACATGACGATCAGCGCCTGTACAAAATCCGAAGCCGCCACCGCCCAGCTCCCGCCGGTTACCGCCAGAAACGTGATAAGCAGTCCCATGACCCAGATGGAGCCGTTCACGCTCATGCCCAGAATCGGCGCAAGAAAAATCGACAGCGTATAGAGTCCGAGTCCGCCGAAAATGAAACTGATGATCGTGTTGTACCACGCATAAACCTGCTCCGATCCCTTTCCGAATCTGCGCCGGACCGCGTCAATCGGCGTGATGACGCGCATCCGCCGGAAGCGATGAGCAAAGAAAAGCGCAATCAGCAGATATGCCACCGCATTAAAGGCAAACAGCATGATCAGCAGAGTTCCCGTCTTGTAAATTTTTCCCGCGCATCCGACAAAGGTCCATGCGCTGAACGTTACCATGAAATTCGACGCCCCGGAGAGGTACCAGCTCATGGAACCTCCTCCGCGCAGAAAGTCGCTTGTGTTCTTGCAGACATTCCGGAAATACACGCCGATCCCTGCCATGAATACCACAAACACTGCTATCACCGCATAGTCATAAAAGCCGATCATTGTTTGAATCTTCTCCTTTGTTTTCTCTCTTTCATTATACAACAAAAGAAAAAAATAACAACATGCAAATTTTCGGTTTTATGCAAATAAAATCATAACATATTAATTATAATGTATTTACATATAATGAAATTTATTTATAAACGAAACAGAAAAACAGGAGCCTTTGCAAAAAACGAAGTTTTATGCAAAGGCGTCAAAAGTTTAGGGAAAGAGGGGAGCGCGAGGGGAGAAGAACCGCTTTTCAAAGCGGTGTTCTCCTCTCGCATTCATTTAATGAGGGAAACGTAATGTTTCTGGATTTCGGGTGTGCGGACCGCGATGTTTGCGAGGTGGTCGCCGATGTGTTCCAGTTCCCAGAGGAGTTCAATAAAGATGACGCTGCTTTCGACGGAGCATTTTCCGGCGTTTCGGCGCGAGACATGTTCCATCTCGTACTGGCGTGTCAGCTGGTTGATTTCCCGTTCGTTCTCCATGGCGATGTTGGAGATTTCCGCATCGTCGCCGGTGTAGGGGATCTCGTTGTCGGTTTCATTCATCATAGCCTGGAGGGCGGGGGAATCTTTTCGTTTTGTGTAGTCTTTCTCGTATTTTTTCGCGAGTTTGTTGATGCGGCGCTCGCTGGCGAGAGCGGATTCGACGCTGTCATGGTCGGTGCCTCCGAGACCGAGAGCGACGTTCTTCGCCTGGAAATCAAGCAGTTCCCAGAGGGTATTGAGATCCTGCCGGGCGACATCGGAGAGCTTCACGTTGGCCTTGGCAAGACGCTTTGTCAGCTTCATGATTGTTTCCGTATGATCCGCGATGCGTTCCGCGTCGTTGGTACAGTGCATGAGCAGGGGGATCAGGTCGGACTGGTGCTGGGTCAGATTCTGGCGGGTGATCTGAACCAGATAATTGGTTACATCGGCCTGCATGGAGTCGATCTTTTTTTCGCGTTCTTTGAGTTCCTTGAATCCTTCGGGATCGACGGTTGCCTCAATGAAATACCGGTTGACCGCCTGGTCGATCATGGCCCAGGAGTCCTGCACCATCCGCCGGATCTCGACGACGACCTGTTCCAGCGCGATTGTCGGGGTGGCCAGCAGGTGCGGTTCAAGCGATTTCGTGCTGGTCGAAGCCGTGTCTCGGATCGGCAGCAGTTTTTCGCACATCAGGGTAAAGAGTCCCATGACCGGGAAGATTGCTGTCACCGCAAGCACGTTGAACATCGTATGCGCCATGGCGATGTGGCGTTCCACGTTCTGAGGAATCG
>CALXMJ010000169.1 GCA_944389445.1 uncultured Victivallales bacterium
ATTCATGATGCTCCGTAGCGAACTTGGGACTCGTCATGAAGACAATCACAACGATTGCGAGGAGCAGGATCATCATCCACGCGAATCCGTTTCGCCAGGCGCCGAGCACGCCTGCCATTTTCTGTTCATGCGGGGTCTTGCCGGCACCGCTGGTGTCGTTTCCGATCCATGCCGCACGGTTCAGAACGCTTCCCAGCAGAGTGACGATCAGCGCGAAGATATTGAAATCGCGCAGCTGGGAAATATCATAGGGATTCATGAAGCTCTGTCCGGGAACACGGTTCCACATGACAGGTGCAATATCCTCGGTCCACGAAAAATGAAGAATGATGTAACCGACAATCACCACAAAGATAGGATAGCTGAGCAGGCCCTGAACGCAGTCCGTAATCAGCAGGGAGATGCGTCCGCCCGGCCAGATGAAGATCATCGCCAGACAGAGACAGAGGAATACAATGATGCCATAGCAGGGCAGATTGATTCCGCAGATCATAACCTTGTGCGGAAGCCCCAGATAATAAATAAAGAAGTTGGTTGCAATCGCAGGACCGATCGCGTTAGTCACCATTTCGGCGATGGTCCGAAGCCCGGCGCAGAAAATACGGAAAAATTTGCTTCCGTAGCGCATTTCCAGAAATTGTCCCATGGAAAGACACTGTGTCTGACGCCAGCGGTACATGCAGTAACCTGTCAACGCCATGAACACCCCGACGGGAGCCGTAATCGCGGACCAGAACCCGACGGCGAACCCGGTCTGATAGTTCTGTTCGCATCCGGCGACCAGAGTAATTACGGAAAGCCCGGCCGTCATGTCACCGACCGAGAGGACGTAACGTCCTGCAATTCGTCCGGCGGCAAGGAAGTCCACTACTCCTCTTGCATACCTGCGTGAATAAATGGACACTCCGATCAGAAGAATCATGGGAATGGCCACTATGCACCAATCGATCCAACTCATTTTTCCATACACCTCTATTTTTGTTATGGAACCCCACTTGTCTGAAACACATGAAAAACGCCCGCCCCCGTCCAAAAAAGCAGAAAGAAGCCGCCAAGACCATCGGCGGCTTCTTTGTGTTTTCCTGAAAACAGCGTTTTTTCCCGAACGCGTTAATATACCATGAAAAACCTCAAAATTCAACAGAAGAGCCAAACATTTCATCAGGAAAAGACGAATCACGCAAAAAAACACCATTTCCACAGCAGGACATTCTCTCAGCAGCAAATAAAAAAACAGAATATTCCGGAAGAAATATTGAAAAATCCGCAGAAACGTGGTAATTTATTTGTTCCAACTTACAGGAGATTTCAGGGAAAATGACAGAACAGACAAATCAGACAGCCGAACAGAAACCGGAAGATATTTTCGCGCAGAGAAAAGCCAAAGCCGAAGAGTTTGCCAAAGCCGGTATCAAACCGTTCGGCGAACGTTTTGACGGCGCCATGCCGGTTGAAAAAGCCCGCGCGCTCTTTGTTCCGGATTCGGAGGACCATCCCCATGTAATCATCGCCGGAAGAATCACGGCGTTCCGGGTCATGGGAAAATCCGTTTTCGCCGATGTCAAGGATTCCTCCGGCAGAATGCAGATTTATGTCCAGCGCGACGCCGTCGGCGAGGACTTTTACAAACTCTTCAAAAAATTCGATATCGGCGATATCGTCGGGGTCGAAGGCGATCTGTTCGCCACCAAAACCGGGGAAATCACCGTCAAGGCGACCAAATGCACCCTGCTCTCCAAATCGCTCCGTCCGCTTCCTGAAAAATGGCACGGGCTCACCGATGTCGAGCAGAGATACCGTCAGCGCTATCTGGACCTGATTGTCAACGATGAAAGCAGGGAAATCTTCAAGAAGCGCTTCCGCATCATCAGCGAAATCCGCCGCTTCCTCGCGGAAAAAGGATTTCTCGAAGTGGAAACCCCGATGCTTCAGAACATTCCCGGAGGCGCCGCGGCACGTCCGTTCAAAACCCGTTACGAGGCGCTCGACTGCGACATGTACATGAGAATTGCTCCGGAGCTTTATCTCAAGCGTCTGCTGGTCGGCGGTTTTGAGAAGGTCTTCGAGATGAACCGCAACTTCCGCAACGAAGGCATCTCCCGCAGACACAATCCCGAATTCACAATGGTCGAGATTTACCAGGCATACGGCAACTGCGAAACCATGATGAATCTGATTGAGGAACTTGTCACAACGGTTGCGCAGAATGTCATGGGAACCCTCCAGATTCAGCATGCGAACGGAAAAGTCATCGACCTGTCGCGTCCCTGGAAACGCGTTGCCTATCGTGATCTCATCAAAGAACGCGCCGGAAACGACTGGTTCGAGCTCTCCCATGACGAGAAATTTGCCAGGGCAAAAGAGCTCGGCGCACCCGTCATGCCGGATTTCGAAGACCGCGAGATCACACATGAAATCTATGAAAAACTCATCGAGCAGACTCTGATCCAGCCGACCTTCGTCACGCGCCTCCCGGCAGAACTGGTTCCGCTGGCGAAAAAATGTGAAGACGATCCCACCCTCGTCGATGTCTACGAACTGGAAATCAACGGTCAGGAAATCTCTCCGGGATATTCCGAACTCAATGACCCGATCGACCAGCGTCAGCGCTTCCTCGATCAGGCAAAGATGAACGACCGCACAGGCGAACTTCAGAAAGTCATTGATGAAGACTTCATGACCGCCATGGAACACGGAATGCCTCCCGCGGGCGGCATGGGCATCGGTATCGACCGGCTCATCATGCTCCTGACCGGTGCGGAATCCATTCGCGACGTTCTGCTCTTCCCGCAGCTGCGCCCGAAAGCATAACTCACGGATTTTCCAGAAAAATTCTGTTACGGAAAAATGCGCCAGCATTTTTCTCGGGTCAAGAACTGTGTCCTTGTCGCGGTCCAGCGGCGAGACGCCGTCCGTGCATAGCACGGAAGTTCCTAGATTCTGTTCACACTATTGACTTTTTCTGTATTGATGCTATATTGTCTATATGAAAATTACGCAAGAACAATACGAGAAAATCAAAAAATATTTGCCGCGTCAACGCGGGAATGTGAGCATGAGCAACCTCCAGTTGGTAAATGCGATCTTGTATGTCACGGAAAACG
>CALXMJ010000170.1 GCA_944389445.1 uncultured Victivallales bacterium
GCAATGGAAAGGTGGATAGCATGTCTGCTGACTCTTTGAAAGACTCGATCCAGATTGAGTTTAAGGAAACCGCTCCCTGCGCGCAGGAAGCCTCCGTGAAAATTCCGGCGACGGAAGTCGAGAAGACTTTTAACAATATCGTGAAAGAAATTTCCCGCGAAGTGCAGATTCAGGGATTCCGGAAAGGAAAGGTCCCCGCGGCTCTCGTCAAGGCCAGATTCGCTCAGAACATCATCGAAGATACCGCCAAGCACCTCCAGAATGCCGCGATTGAAAAGATTCAGTCGGAACTGGACCTCGTCGCCGTGACGGGACTGGATGACGGAAAAGTCATGCCCGCTGTCGACAAGGAATATACCTTCAAGGCCATGATTGAGACCGCTCCCAAGTTCGAGCTCCCCGATTACAAGGCGCTTTCCATTGAGGTCGCAAAGGGCGAAGATGCGGAAAAACAGATCGCGGAACGGCTTGCCAGCTTGAAGGATATCTATGCGGATGACGTCAAAGTGGAAACCGAATCCCTCGCCGGCGATATGCTTAAGGTTTCCTACGAGTCCGATTTCCAGCCCGCCGAGGATGCCTCCCCCTCTCTGAAGCGCATGGCAAAGGCCGACGAGGCATGGATCTGGCTTCATGAGCCTGAATATGTCCCCGGTGCAAATGCCGCCCTGACCGGCGTCAAGGCTGGTGAATCCCGCGAGTTTACTTCCGAATTCCCCGCCGACTGGCGCGAACAGGGCCTCGCCGGGAAAAAGGTCAAATATACGGTGAAAGTGAATGAAGTTCAGCGCAAGCAGCCGGTCGAAGACGATGCTAAACTCGCCGAGAAACTCCATGTGGAAAGCGTTGAGAAACTCCATGAGGATCTGAAGAAGTCCATCGAATTCAAGATCGAAAATGACCGCAAAAATGCCGCCCGCGAAAAGATCCTTGATCTTCTTCTCGGCAAGGCCGGTGCTTTTGATCTGCCGAAATCCATCGTGGAAGGCGAAACCGAGCGGGAATTCACCAAACTTGCGAACCAGCTTGTCCGCAGCGAGGCGGATGTCGAAAAATTCAAGGCGGAAAAGGAGAAACATCTGGAATCCGCCAAAGCGGAAGCGGAAAAGAATCTCAGACGCTTCTTCGTGATCCGCAAGATTGCCGAGACCGAAAAGATCGAAGTATCCAAAAATGAATTCGACGCTCAGATCAAGAGCATGAGTTCCTATTTCGGCTACAAGGAAAAAGATGTCGTGAAGGCGATCCGCCGGAACGGCGCGATCGGCGAGATTCACGCGGATCTCCTGACCGGCAAGGTCCTGGATTTCATCGTGGGCAAAGCCGATATCAAGGAAGTGTGACGCTGTTTTTTTCAGCGGAAAAAGTCGGCATGCCGGCTCGGGAAAACAGGATGGGGCAGCTGCTCCATCCTTCTTCCTGTCGGGATTGCCGTGATTTTATGCAGGTGCTCCGGTTCGCCGATCTCTGGACCGGGGAGAGAGAACACGGGCTGCTTCGGATGCGGCCCGGATGAATAATCGAAGGAGAATCGCATGATCAAGAATTCTATGCTTGTTCCGATGGTGGTTGAACAGACCGGACAGGGAGAGCGCGGATATGATATCTATTCGCGTCTGCTTAAAGACAGAATCATTCTTCTCGGAACGCCGATTGATGACTCCGTGGCCAACCTGATTGTCGCGGAACTGCTCTATCTTCAGTCCGAGGACCCGAAAAAAGATATTGACTTGTACATCAACAGTCCGGGAGGCGTAATCACTTCCGGTCTTGCGATTCTCGACTGCATGAAGGTGATCTCCTGCGATGTCAAGACGTATTGCGTCGGACAGGCCGCCAGCATGGCAGCCGTTCTGCTCTGTGCGGGAACCAAGGGCAAGCGTTTTGCCCTGCCGAATGCCCGGGTGATGATTCATCAGCCGCGCGGCGGTTCCGAAGGCACTGCCGCCGATATTGATATTCAGGCAAAAGAGATCCTTGCCATGCGGACCAAGCTCAATCAGATCATTGCGACCCATACCGGACAGAGCATTCAGAAGGTGACCCGCGATACCGACCGCGATTATTTCATGTCCGCGGAAGAAGCGGTCAAATACGGCATCGTCGACAGTATCATTCAACACAGAGCCTGAACAGGAGCAGAGTATGGGCAAGGATAACAACGGCGGAGAGATTCCGCGCTGTTCTTTCTGCGGGCGTCTTGCGAGTGAACCCGGAGTCGGACAGATCATTTCCAGTCCGAGCGGTGCCTCCATCTGCCAGAGCTGCGTGGAGACATGCGAAGAGCTGATTCATCCGGCGAAGAAGAGAATTGATCCGGCGAAGCAGCCGCTTCCGGTCGCAAAAATCAAGGTTCCGAAACCGGCGGAGATCAAGGCGGAGCTCGATAAATATGTTGTCGGGCAGAATACGGCAAAAAAGATTCTCTCTGTCGCAGTCTACAATCACTACAAGCGTCTGAAGAGCAGGGGTGAGAACGCTTCTCCCGCGGATTCCGATATCGAAATCGAAAAAAGCAATGTCCTCCTGATCGGGCCGACCGGTTCCGGCAAGACTCTTCTTGCCAGGACCTTGGCGAAAATGCTGGACGTCCCGTTCTGCATTACCGACGCTACGACCTTGACCGAGGCCGGTTATGTGGGCGAGGATGTGGAAAACATCATTCTCCGTCTCCTTCAGGCGGCGGACTTCGATGTCGCCAGAGCGCAGATCGGCATCATTTATGTCGACGAGATCGACAAGATCGCCAAGAAGGGCGAGAACGTTTCCATCACCCGCGACGTTTCCGGGGAAGGTGTTCAGCAGGCGCTCCTGAAAATTCTGGAAGGCACCATTGCGAATGTCCCTCCGAAGGGCGGAAGAAAGCATCCGAATCAGGAATACATTCAGGTGGATACCTCCAATATTCTTTTTATCTGCGGCGGGGCGTTTGTCGGATTGGACAAAATGGTTCAGCGCAGGGTCGGCAAGCGCGTGCTCGGCTTCAACCAGCAGAAATCCGACGAACAGCGGGCCGTGGAGCTCGACAGTTCCAAGGCGCTTGCCCTGACCGAACCGGAAGACCTCGTGAAATATGGGATCATTCCGGAGTTCATCGGACGCCTTCCGGTGGTCACTTCGCTGGAACCTCTTTCGAAAGAGGACCTCATGAAGATTCTGGTCGAGCCGAAAAACGCGATTACAAAGCAGTATGAGAAGCTCATGGCGATGGAAAACGTCAAGCTCGAATTTGAAAAGGGCGCATTGGAGGCGATCGCCGACAAGGCATGCGAGAAAGGAACCGGTGCCCGCGGGCTTCGGTCCATCATCGAAGGAATCATGGTGGATATCATGTACGATGTTCCCTCCCGCGCCGATGTCGAAAAATGCATCATCACCAGAACTACCGTCGAGGGCGGCGCTCCGCTGCTCGTCCGGCGGGGAGCCGAAAAACAGAAAAACGTGAAAAAAGCAATCTGATTCGATTCTGAAATCGAATTCCTTTTCAGGGAGCCGCCGGTTCCCTGAACTTTTTTCTTTGACGGGGTTTGCCGGAAATGATGGAAAAGAATATTGAGATCAGAAAAAAACTTGTCGCTTCGTGCAGACGTATTGTGATCAAAGCCGGAACGCGTCTTCTGACGGATCCGGAGGCGCTGGCAGTGCTGATCCGCCAGATCAAGACGGTCCGTGACTCCGGAATCCAGGTCCTTCTGGTTTCTTCCGGTGCGGTTGGCACGGGCATGCGCAGTCTCGGGCTGAAGAAGCGGCCCCGACGCCTTTCCGAGGTGCAGGCTCTTGCCGCCATCGGACAGATTCGTCTGATGTCCGTTTACGAGGCCGAATGCGAAAAACTCGGATTCAAGGCGGCTCAGATTCTGCTGACCGCGGAAGATCTCCGTTCCCGTGAGCGTCACTTGAATGCGCTGAACTGCATTGAATCGCTTTTGGCGCAGGATGTCCTGCCGATCATCAACGAGAACGACCCCGTTTCTGTTGATGAGCTGAAATTCGGCGACAATGATATTCTTGCGGCTCTGCTGGCATCCATGACCCGTTCCGATCTCGCGATTATTCTGACAACGGTGGACGGACTGATGCGTCCGAATCCGGACGGCTCCCTCGGGGAACGCATCTCGCTTGTCGAGGGCGTGACCGACGAACAGCGCAATATGGCGAACGGCACCGATGACAGCAGCATGTCCATCGGCGGCATGAAATCGAAACTCCGGTGTGCCGAAATCCTGAATTCCGCCGGCGAATGTCTCTGGATCGCCTCCGGAAAGGACGCTCATGTGATTGAGCGGATTTTCAACGGCGAGGATGTGGGAACCGTCTTCATTCCGCATCACCGCACGAAAGTGGAGTCCAGAAAACGGTGGCTGGCGACATTCGCCAAACCTTCCGGGAAGATCATCATTGATTCCGGTGCGGTTCGGGCTCTTGCAACTCACGGAAGCAGTCTTCTGCCCGCGGGAATGAAATTTGTACAGGGAACGTTCAAGCGCGGAAGCATCGTTGAGGTCTGCTCGCTTGAGGGCGAACTGATCGCGAAGGGCCTGACCAATTTCAGTTCCGAGGACTGCATGAAACTGATCGGCTGTCAGAGTTCCGAGATTCATGACATCCTCCGGTGCGACGCCGACAGCGAAATCATTCACCGCAACAATATGGCTGTTCTGAAAGCCGATTGATTCCCCCGATGAAAATCTACATTAAAACCTACGGTTGCCAGATGAACGAGCGCGACAGCGATGCCGCCGCCGCAATGCTCGCTGCCGACGGTCATACCATCGTTTCCGACGAAGAGTCCGCCGACCTGATTCTCCTGAACACCTGCAGCGTCCGGGATCAGGCGGAGCGCAAAGCCATCGGCAAGCTCGGCATTCTGGTTCGTCTGAAAGAGGAGCATCCGCATCTGCTTTTCGGCATCATGGGATGCATGGCGCAGAGCCGCGGAGCCGAACTGCTGAAAAGTATTCCGCATTTGAATTTCGCGGTCGGAACCGATAAGATTCATGAACTGCCGGAAATCGTTGCTTCGCTGGCGGAACAGAGAAAAATCGAATCGACCGGTCACGACAACCTGAAAGATGTCGATGGAATCGACGCCCATACGCGAAAACATTCGTTTTCCGATTTCATTTCCATCATGCGCGGATGCAACCGCTTCTGTTCCTACTGCATTGTGCCGTACGCTCGCGGACGCGAGCGGAGCCGTTCGCCGGAAGGGATCAGAT
>CALXMJ010000171.1 GCA_944389445.1 uncultured Victivallales bacterium
TGGAAGCCCGTCTGACGGATGGCGCAAAAATTTCCGGCGATCTGTTCTGTCTGCCTTCCGAACATTGTCTTTCAGCGAGTCTGGTCTGTTCCGGTTCCCCGCACAGCATCATTGCCGCGCTGGGAGAGGAGCATCAGGATTTCGTGAAAAGCCTGACCCGGAACATCGGCTGGCCTTCCTCCGGGAACTATGTGGAGGCCGCCGCGGAACTCCATGTGGATTACGGGACCGATCCGTTCTACTATATGACAGGCAGCATTGTCGCCCGTGATTTCTCTTATCAGAAGATTCCCTTCCGCTACGGCGCGGCGCGTTTCATCATTGATGCGGACAACAACCTGATTCTGCCGGACGCCGTTCTGGAGACAAAAGACGGGCGCATGTCCGTTTCCGCGACCTATGTTCCCGCCGACCGCTCCGTTCCGCTTCACACTCCTTCCGGCCTCCTGAATTTTTCTCTGGTCAGCACGATGGCAGGCAACGATATGATTCGTTCTCTCTATCCTCAGTGGAAAAGTGAGTTCATCGACTTTCCGGATCCGATCAAGGTCGAATCCTCCGGCGTCATTGATTACGAAAATCCTGAGCGCACCCGTTTCAAAGCGGTGATTTCAAACGGTTCCTGCGAATGGCATAAGATGAGTATCCGCGATATTGATGCGATTCTCAAATATGAAGCGGATTCCCTCTCTTTTCGGAACGCTTCCGCGAATTTCTCCGGCGGCCGCCTCCTGATGGATTATTTCTACAGTTTCAAAACGGAACAGGGAACGATTGCAGCGCGGCTTTCCGGCGCAAACATGCAGAGCGTGCTGGAGAATTTCAGCAGAAAAAAGACTTCGCCCGAATATCGCAACGGCCGCCTCTCCGCTGATTTCCAGGCGAAAATGTCTTACAATGAAAAGGAGGAACTGCTTCTCAATGGAGACGGACGCCTTGAACTCGCCGGCGACAATCTCTGGACCGTACCCCTGCTTGGCAGTTTTCTGCGGATCATCGGGCAGGCATGGTCGCTGGACAGTTTCGGCTCCATTACGAAAGTTTCCTGCAATTACAAACTCGTCGGGGACCGTCTCGTATTCGACCGTCTCAGGAGCGACGGCGGATTCGTTTCCCTCGATGCTTTCGGCCACTACCGCTGGTCCGACAACTATTTCGATATCCGTGTCCGTGCGGAACTGCTGAAAAGCGCACTGCCTTTCGATGTAATGTCGCGTCTCCTGACTCCGGTTTCGTGGATTCTCGACAAACGTCTCAAGGGCGATTTCAATACCTTCAACTGGGAGTAAACAAAATGGCCGATTCAAAACACATGAAACGATTGAAAGAAATTCTCGGAGCAGCCGCGGACCTCAATGCCGCATCCGCTCTGCTGGACTGGGATATGCGCACTTATATGCCGCCCGGCTCCATGGAGTCCCGCTCTTTTCAGCTTGCTTCACTGGAGGAGGCGGTACATGAAAAAATGACTTCCCGCGAGCTGGGCTCCCTGCTCCGGAAACTCGAGGGTGAAATCGGAAAACTCGACCCCGATTCCGATGAATACCGGCTTGTAAAAAAGGTCGGGCGGGATTACGACAGGGAGGTGAAGACGCCTCCTTCCTGGGTGCGCCGGAACGCACAGGCGGTCGCCCGTGCCGATACCGCGTGGGGAAAAGCTCGCGCCGCCGCCGATTTCCGGATCTTCGCTCCGCATCTTCAGAATCTGCTGGAACTCAAACTGGAGTACATCTCCTTTTTCGAGCCCGCGGAACATCCTTATGACATCCTGCTGGACCGGTTTGACGAGGGAATGTCCTGTGCCGTCCTGAACCGGCTTTTTAACCGCCTGAAAAAAGACCAGGGCGCGATCATCCGGAAGGCGCTGGCCCAGGAGAAACCGGATGCCTCTTTCCTGAAACGGAAGTATCCCGCATCAAAACAGCTTGCGTTGACCCGCAGGGTGCTGACTCGGATGGGATATGACTGGAACTGCGGAAGACAGGATCGCTCTGTCCATCCGTTTACGACTTCGTTCGGCCTGTATGATGTCCGCATTACGACAAAGGTTGTGGATGGCAATCCCTTTTCCGCTCTTTTCAGTTCGATTCACGAGGGCGGCCATGCCCTGTATGAACAGGGAATCGACAAAAAATACGCACGGACCCCCTTTGCCGACGGAGCCTCCTTTTCAATTCACGAATCGCAATCCCGTCTCTGGGAGAATCTGGTCGGGCGGTCGCCGGAGTTCTGGGCGTTCTGGTTTCCCGCTGTGCGGAAAATGTTTCCCGGAAATCTTGAAACGGTTTCTCCGGAAGAGTTTCTCGCCGCTTTGAATGTCCCGGAAGCTTCCCCGATCCGCACGGAAGCCGATGAATTGACCTATAATATGCATATCATTTTGCGTTTCCAACTTGAAAAATCGCTGATTGAAGGTAAAATGAAAGTGACGGAGCTTGCCGACGCATGGAATGCCGGAATGAAAGAGCTGCTCGGAATTGAGGTCCGCAACGACGTGGAAGGTGTGCTTCAGGATATCCACTGGGCAATGGGAGAATTCGGATATTTTCCCTCCTATGCGCTCGGCAACGTGATTTCCGCTCAGCTATGGGATGCCGCGCTGAAACAGGAACCGTCCATTCCGGATTCGATCGCGCACGGGAATTATGCTCCGCTTCGCGAATGGCTGCGGACCCATGTCCACAGATTCGGCGCAAAATACAATACGGCGGAAATCCTCGCACGGGCGACCGGATCGCCCGAACTGGATGCCGGTCCGTATTTGAATATGTTGAAAGAAAAATACTGTTGAGGAGAAAAAATGGCTGATGTCGATTATGAAAAAATCAGAAAATTCCTGAATGAAAACGATCATTTCTGTGTTGAAAACGGGATGGTCCTGACCGTTGTCCGCGAAGGGTACGCCGAAGCCGAAGTCGAGGTCAAGGAGTGGATGATGAACGGACTCAATGTCGTGCAGGGCGGTGTGCTCTTTACTCTCTGCGACTTCGCGTTTGCCGGCGCCGCAAATTCCTATGGAAAACCCTGCATCGCCATGTGCGGAAATATCTCGTTCATGCGTCCCGGTCTCGGATCAAAACTCAAAGCGGTCGCTCAAATGGTCAACTGCGGAAGAACAACCTGTGTCTGCGATGTCACCATTCATAACGACGCCGGAAAAATTGTCGTAAAAACAACCATGACCGGTTATTTCATCGAAAAGAAATCGTAATCAGGTGCGGTGTCCTGTGGGTGTGGTCAGTCGGCTTTGGAATTTGTGTCTTTTTTCAATCCGGGGATTCGCTGGTGCCTCCCCGGGCTTTGTTGGTGGCTTCTCGCCCCCAACACCCCTCGGCAGGACCGGCGGCCCTGCACCCATCGCAAAAAATTTAATTTTTAGCTCCTGTTTTTTGTTTCGACACCTGTCGCCCAGGGGGTCAACCGAAGGTTTTCCCCCTGAAAGGAGCAGGGAGTGCAGAGGGCGAACCATGGGTTTGCCCTTTGCCCGGCAGACGCCGGAACAGAGGAAAGCCGAAATTTTAAATTTCGGCGACGGGTGCAGGGCCCGGGTGGGTCCTGCCGAGGGGTGTTGGGGGCGAGTAGCCACCAACAAAGTCCGGGGAGCCACCAACCCGAAAGCGGGACGGTGTTTTTCTGCAATCATCATTTTTGTTTTTCTTTTCATGGGATTGCCGTCAGTTCTTTCCGCTCTTGAAATCCCGGCGGATGACTCCCGGATTCACTATTCGGGGTATGCGTCGATGGTTCCGGTTGAGGAGAAATTGCGGACCCGTTATGTTCGTTTTGACCGTATGATTCCGCATTACAACAATGCGCAGTATGACAATCCGGGGGTTCGGATCCGTTTTAAAACGAATGCGAAGAGTTTGCGTCTGCGTCTGCGTTACAATGCTCTGCGCGGACGGAAGGCTCCTGTGAACAGTATCGGTCTGTATTATGTGGATGGCAAACTTCCTGAGGACGGTACGTTTGCGCCGCCGGATGGCAGAAAACGGATGGACGGATCCGGATTTGATTATCTTCTGAAACTTCCTGCGGATGGCGCTGTGCATGAGTATGAGATTGTGCTTCCTCTGGCGGATTCGGTGGATGTCCGCGGGCTTTCCGTAAATGACAAGGCCGTGTTTCAGGAGCCTTCGGCGTATGCCGCGCGCTGTGTGATTTACGGGGATTCCGTGGTCCGCAGTTTTGATGCGACCTCAATTGAGAATTCCTTTCCATTTATTTTCGGGCGCTTGAAGAACTGGGATGTTGTGAATATGGGCATGGAAAACATTGCGCTGGCGCCGTGGCATGCGGAGTTTCTTGCGAAAATTCCGATGGATCTCCTGATCGTTCTGATCGGAACCCATGACTGGCAGAGTGGAACAACGCTTCCCGTGTTCAAAAACAATATTGCGCGTTTTATTGAGGAATTCCGGAAGAGAAAGCCCGAGATGCGGATGGTCTTTGTGACTCCTCTGTACAGTGCGGCGCGTTCGCGGAGTGGAATTTCGCTGGATGCATACCGGAAGGCGTTTCATTCGGTTGTCGCGGAACGGAAGGACCCGAAGATTCAGGTGATTGACGGTGCCGGACTAGTTGCAAACGACGCCTCTTTTTTTGCTCCGGACCGGATCGGCCTGAATGATGTCGGGGCCCGTCAGCTTGCGGAGAATCTGGCAAAGGCGATCCGCTGAGCGGGGCCTGTCGTATCGCTGCCTTATCGGATGATGTTCTGCTGCCGCATTCCTGCGGAAGTCGGTCCGTCGCCGGGAGAACTTTGTGTCGATCCGCGCCGGTACGCACGGCGCCGACCCGGAGGCGGAAGCTCCCGGGTGAATCGTTGAAGAAGCAAAGATCGTGTTCGTGGGGCTCTGCCGATTCATGGCTCCGGCATCGGTGCGGAGCGCCGGACCTCCTTCGGCAGTTTTTTCCAATAACGGAAAAAGACTTTGCTGAAATAATCCGCGGAATCGTAGCCGCAGTATCCGGCGGCTTTGACAATGGAGAGGGTGCGGTTCGATTGCAGAAGGTAGAGGGCTAGACGCATCCGGCGTTCCGTCAGATATTCCGAGACCCCCATCCCGGCATAGCGTTTGAAGAGGCGCGTAATGTAGTCTTCGCTGAATGAAAACTCATAGGCGAGGGATTTCCGGCTGATTTCTCCCTGAAAGTTGCGGTCGAGGGCATTTTTCAGCATTTCAAAGGTTTTTTCTGGCGGGAGACGGTTCCGGTCGAGAGAGGATGCGAGCTTTTCTTTCAGCCATTGGACGATCAGTCCGGGAATCCGGCAGGTCAGCGGATCGGTCCGTTCCGGAAGTTTTCCCCGCATTTCGAGCAGATGAAAAAGAGAGCACAGCTCCTCCATATCCTCCAGCCTTCCGTCCGCGTAAATATCCGGGACAAACGGTGTAATTTCATCCGACTGATGATTGTGATAGGAGAGTCCGACTCTTTTTCCGGTGCCGTCCTGCAGAGCGATGCCGATCCGTTCCACATCGCTTTCGAACGAAATGGTAAAGGGCCCACGGCCGAAATAGAAAACACTTCCCGGATGCTGGATAAAACAGACGTTTCTCCCGTTTCCATCCGGATAGTTCACGGTTTGAGAACCTCGCAGGAGAATCACCAGGAGTTTTCCCGTTCCTAAGCGGTCGTGATACTGCGTTCCGGATTTTTCCGCACAGGACCGGGCAAATACGACTTTTCGGCAGAATCCGGGCGCCATCGGATCCAGATTCCGGAAAATTCCTTTCATTCCGGTTTTTTTGTATTCCCGGTTGTAGATCGTTTCCTGCATTCTGAAAAATCTCTTTTTTACTGTTTTTTTCTTCTGTTCTGAAATCTACTCTGTATTCTGCTGGAAATCAAGCGGCATATCAGGAAAGAAAAGTCGTTTTTTTATGATTTATTTCTGTGGAATGCCTATTGTTTTTTTCGTTTTTTTATGTTAAAATGAAAAACAGAACGGAAAAACAGAGAGGAATTGAGAATATGAGAAAAACAGTATTCACTCTTATAGAGCTCCTGGTCGTAATTGCGATTATCGCCATCCTGACCTCAATCCTGCTTCCCGCGTTGAACAGCGCCCGGGCGAAAGGGCTTTCGATCGAATGTCTTTCCAAACAGAAGAGTCTGGGACTGGCTTCCTCCCAGTACACCCTGGATTACGAGGATTGGATTCTTCCCTCCCGGATGGCGAACAACGACCGCGATCCGACCTATTCTCCCGGAAATGAAAACGGCAGATACGGCTGGGCGTTCCGTTTGACGCCTTACATGAAATTCCCGGGTTTCTATGTGTTCGATACCGCGCTGGGAAAATTTCCGAGGGACCGCAACATGAGCCGGGTCTGTGCGGGAAATCCGTTGAATGCGAAGGGAAATCCGGCAACCAATCTTACCAGGAATGTCCGATTCGGCTGGCTGGGCGACACCGGAAATCCCATTTCCGCGTCTCATGCCGTAAGAAAGCTCTCCAAATTGAAGCGTCCTTCCGGAGTCGTTGATTTCGCCGATGCCGACAACGGCGTGAAAATCGACTCCTATACCGTTGCCGCTCCGACCGTGCCCATGCCGGAAACCTCCGTTTACCAGCTGGCATTTCCCCATCTGAGTTCCGGAAATTATGTGATGTTCGACGGTCATGGAACGAACATCAAATTTTCCACGATGATGGGCGGAAGAACCTCGACAAGCGCTTCCGACAACTGCACTTACTATCAGGCCCTTTTTACAAAAATTGATGAATAAGGAACTTCGATTATGAGAATCTCTTTTTTCGCCGCTGCTCTTATGGTTGCGGGATTCTGCGTCTCCGCTCAGAATCCCATCGAGTTGAAGCGCATTCCCTCCGGATTGCGTCTGAAGGAGGGAAAGGTCCTCTTTGATGCGTCCTCTCCCCTGAACAAAACGGTATTCCGGCAGGGACGCAATGTCCGGATGGAGCAGTCCGGCAACCGGAACGTCCTTGTTTCCGGAAAACCGGCAAAAGTCATTTCCTGGACTGTTTCCACTCTGGACCCCGCCAATCGGGAAGGCCGCTATAACTATGTGCTGGGAGACATCCGTTTTGACAATGCGCGAATCCGGGGGGCCGTAGGGCTTGCAATCGAATATGCCGCGGACCGGCGGGTCAGCTGGTATCACGAACTCACCATCCGCACCCGTTCCGGGAAGAGCTACGGAGGTCTCCTGAAACCGTTTCAGCTGGAAGCCAATGCCCTGGTGACAAAATATGTCGATCTGAAGGACAAGGACGGCAATTCCTATGCAGGCGACGGTTCCGATCTCTCCTGCATGACTCTCGGCGGAAGCGCTCCGGAATTCACTCTGTACATTCACCGGATCTATACGGTGACAGGTTTCTCCGGAAGCTCACGGACTCTGGAAGGCGCCCTCCGGACGGAACCCGTCAAATTCGGAGTTTATCCGCCGGGGACCGACGTCTCCGTTTTTGTCAAAGGCGGCAGCGGAGAGGCTCTGGATCGCGATGAGCTTCTCTGGGAAGCAAAAGACTACAATGATAAAACCGTTGCTTCCGGTTCTGTTCCGTTCCGGAAGAAAGAGTGGAACTCCGGTGTCGAATTTTCACTTGGAAGTTCCCGGTTCCCCGCGGGCTGCTATCAGCTTCGGCTGAAGCTGAAATCGGATGGCGCAACGCTTCCGTGGCAGGGGAGCCGTCCCGCCGGATTCCTTGCATTCGGGATTCTTCCCCCGGTGGAGCCTTTGCCGCTGGCGGATCCGACCTGTTCCCGTTTCGGCGCTCAGGGAACCAACTATATCGAAAGCGGTGTTGTCTCCCGGGGCGATTTTCTGAATCCGGTCTATACTGCACTTGGCTTGAAATGGTGTTATCAGGGGCCCAAGGCCGGTTTTTTCACCAGGGAAACACCCTTCCGGGAGAAAACGGCGGAAGAGATCGGCCGGGGAATTTCGTATGAGGCGCGAAACCGGCTCGCGGTTGTGACCGATCTGCACAGTGTTCCTGCGCATCTGCTGAAACTTCCCGACTACATCCGTCCGGAAGATGTGAGAAAAGATCTGACCAAATCCCAGGCCTATCCGCTGAAAGATCCTGCCGGATATACGGAGCTTCTTAAAAAGATCATGCGGGAAAAACGGCTCGCCCGGGAACTGCTGCGCCCCTACCAGCCGCGGAACTATTATCAGATTCACTGGGAGCCCGACTGGTACTGGCACGGTTCCGACGAGGAGTTCATCCGCTTCTATCAGTGTGCCCGGGAAGCCGCGGATGCCGCCGATCCCGGAGCGGTTATCCTTGCCGGAAATTTCGGCGTGATCGACATCGGAAACAAGCGTCTGAAACGTCTGTTTGAGAAAGGGCTCGGAAAGTACGTCAACGGAGTCGCCACCCATCTCTATCTGCTGGGGTCCGGCGACAAATCCCCCGAGGAGAAGGGACTCTTTCTCCATTGCCGTGCGCTCCGGGCCCTGACCGATCGCTATCTGGGACCCGATGCGCCCATCATCAACACGGAATGGGGTGCGTATTATGCCGGACCCGCGCGTCTTGCGGAGGACCCCCTGTTTCTCCGCCGTCATCTGGGACGCTTCCTCAGAGGACACATCATTGCGCTCGGGGAGGGCTTTAACACCACCTGGTTCTTTTATACCGCCGATTACGGAATTTTCCAGAAAGGCTATCCCGATTCCAACGGAGAACACGGATACGGCATGTTTTTCAATCTTTCAAAAAAATATTCCTTCGGCGCGGAATACATCGCTCCGAAACCGGCTGCGATCGGTATTGCCGCTGCGGTCCGGCTGCTGGAAGGAACCAGAAGCATTGGACGCCTTGACTTTCTCGGCAAACAGGTTTACGGCTATGCTTTCCGCCGGGGAAATGAAAATCTGTTCGTTCTCTGGGCGCCTTTCGGAAGACAGAAGATAATGCTGGATACCGCGGCTTCGGAGATCGTGATGTACGATGTGATGGGAAATGCCCGTACGCTCAGGACTCCCGGCGGAAAACTGGAAGTGGCTCTGGACGGGATTCCTGTCTATCTGCGGGGAATCGGCGATCCCGCCGTTCCCGGCTTGCGCCCGGCGATTTCCGCCGTTCCCGGGGACCGGATTGCAGTGAAGCCGGAACAAAACGGACGGTTTTTCCTCGAACGGGAACACTCCTCGGTCCCGCTTTCCGGAAGCATTCTGCCGGGAACGCTTTCCGCAGGAGACTATCGCCTTGCGGAGAGGGCTTCGGACGGACGTCTTCTGGCATCCCGCCGCCTGACGGTCGGAGGCATTATGTCCTTCGGCTCGGTTGCGGAGACCTCTTCCGGATTCCGTCTGGAGTGCCGGAACCGTTCCGGACACGAGGTCCCCTTCGAGGCGGAAGCGCTCTACAACGGCAAATCAGACAAAAAAAAAAAAGGTGTGTGCGCACCTTCCGGCAAAACCTTCCTGACGATTCCCTGGTCCTCCCTCGGCTGCGACAACGATTCTGTTCAGGTTCTGGAATTCCTGCTGAAGCGCAGCGGCGTGCAGGATTGCTTGGTATCGCGTCAATGGTCCTATCTGCACATGACGGGCAAATGGTCCCGGTTTTATTCCGGCGACCGGATTTCCTACAACAAAAAACTCTGGAAAAACGATGCCGATCTCAGCGCGCGCTACCGTCTTTCCGAAAAGAACGGGATACTGTCTCTTGATCTTGAGGTGCGGGATCAGACGCATCATGCCGGAACGCTTCCCGCATCTCCCTGGCGTTCGGATTCCGTCGTATTCGCTCTTGGCAGCGGCAGTTCCGGAGACTGCGAATGGCAGAAAATCCGTATCTTCTCCCTGCGTCTCACCGCCGCCGGAACCCCGGAGTTTACGGAATATCTCGGAGTCCCCCCGAAAAAAATTATTCCGACCGATGCTGTGACAGGTACGATTGTCCGTTCTGAAAAGGAAGGAATGACCCGTTATTCTGTCCGCATTCCGCTTTCCGCCGCCGGCGATCCCGCGGAAATCCGCCGCGCCGGATGCTTCGGGTTCGGCATATCCATTCAGGATTGCGATTCCGACCGCGAATCGCAGCTGGATATTCATCGTCAGCTCAACATCGGCGGCGCACCGTTTTTCATGACCACGATGCGCCTTCCCATGATTTATCTGGAGAAATAAATGTTTGAAAAAAATTATCTGAGACGAAAACATCATCTGGAGCGCTGGTTTGCTCCAGCCCGGTTCGGGCTCTTTTTTCACTGGGGGCTCTTTACCGGCGGCGGAAACACCCATCGGGAACCGGATCAGGATCGCCCTCTTGCCCATCCTTCGCCGGAAGCGCTGGAGGCTGCTGCGCCCGATCCGGATGCCGTCGCGGAAAACATGGTCCATATGGCGCGGTTTTGCGGCGCCCGCTACATTACGCTGACTCTTCTGCATACCAATGAAGCCTGCTGCGTGCTTTATCCGACCTCCATAAAAGCATATCGATATCATACGAATCTCGACTATGCCGGAGCATTTCTTAAAGCATGCGGAAACGCCGGGATCCGGGCTCTGTTTTATATGCCGGCATTTGCCGATCACTGGGAGTCCGTGTCCATGGGGCCGACCGTTACTGAGGAGGCGAGAACTCATGCCGGTTATCGTTCCGTGGCGCAATCGCTGATCCGCGAACTGGCGGAGCGCTACGGCAACGCGATTTCCGGTTTCTGGATCGACGGAATGAATCCTGAAATGAAATCATTTCCAGCCTATATCCGCCGTTGGTTTCCGGATGCGGTCATCATCAACAACAATAATACATCGCTGGATATCGAAGAGGTGGACTGCGGAACGACGGAATTTCTTTCGGGCACCCCAGAACCGCCGTACAGCCGCCCCTCCGCTTTGCGGTCTTCCGGTCTTCCGTTTCACATCTCCATTCCGGGACACGATTTCAACGAGGATATCCCGACCTGCTGCGGCTGGTGGTATCACGGAGCCGGAGAGTCCGGAAAAGACGCCGGGCCTTATCTTGCCGACCGCCGGTTCCTGCTGCGCCAGATGATCTCCTCGCTCGGGCAGCACGGACAATGGAACTTCGCCTTCGGCATCGGCCCCATGATTGATGGGAATCCTCCGCCGGAATTCATTCCTTCTCTGGAAACGGTACGCGACTTTTTGTCGTGGGGCGGCGAGGCCATTTATGAGACCACCGGCGGCGGACGTTCCCTGATCTTTCCCGGATATTTCACGGCTCCGTGGTCGCCTCCGGGGTTCTGTTCCGTGACCCGGAGCCTGAAGGATCCGCGTATCCATTACATCCTGATTACGGAAGCTCCGCCGGTTCCAGATGCCATGTTCCGTACAACGGGAGAGTTGCCAACTTCCATAACCGATCTGCGCACCGGACAAAAGATTCCCTTCCGGATGCTGGGCGGAATCCTTCTGGAACAGCAGGATTGGAGTGATGTGGATCAGTACGGAGCGAAAGTCCTGAAAGTTATCTTTTGAATTGAAGTATAAAACAAGGAGCCTTTGCGTTTTTTGCAAAGGCGTCGGAAGTTTAGGGAAAGAGGAGAGAGCGAGAGGAGAAGAACCGCTTTTCAAAGCGGTTTTCGCCTCTCGCATCTTTTTTAGAGTTTGTTCACACTATTGCATCTATGATCATGGCAAATAAAATGAATCCTGAGAATATAATATCTAACTTGTCATAGCAAGTGAAAATTTTGTGAAATCGCTTGATGCGCAAGAAAAAGCGTTTGACCGTGTTTCTTCGTTTATAGAGTTCCTTGTCATATTCCCAAGGAAATTTTCTATTCCGCTTCGAAGGAACAACGGGAATATATCCACGATGGATCGCCAGAAGACGAGTTTTATCTCCTTCATAAGCTCGATCCATAATCAGATAACGATGAGCTTTATCATGAGGAGTAAGGCTTAACAATTTTCGTCCTTCTGGTCCAT
>CALXMJ010000172.1 GCA_944389445.1 uncultured Victivallales bacterium
GGATGAACCCCGCAAGGATTCCGAAGTCCGGTCGGAGAGGAGCCAGCCTCCGGCGGAGTGCTTCTGTCCAGCGCTGCCGGACAGCGAAGCCTTCCTCCGTGGCGATGGAAATTTTCCGGAGGCCGTACGTCTCATAGAAACGGAAGATATCCACATCAATGAGTTCGAGACCGTATTTTTCCGCGATTCCCCTCGCGTTGCTTGTTTCCGGCCGGTCGGTCACCACGGCGGAGCAGGTCCAGGACACGCCGCGGGAAGGAGACTCCAGAAGCCTTTCGGCGTTGCTTCCGCCGCCGCTGAGAAAGATTACAGCCTTCGGAAGCGAACTTTTTATAAAAACTTTGCAATCCATCGGTTCTCCGGATTTGAAATTTACTGATTTGATGTATAAAATACATAGTGTTTGCATTTAGACAAGCGGTTTCATCAAAAATGAAAGAAGAAATTTTAATACGGAGAAAGAACAGATGCTGAAAACCATATTTGGAAAGGTGCTCACCGCACTTCTGATCTCAACGGGACTTGCGACCCCGGCCATGGTCCATGCGGGAGCATGGGACGGCGGCGACTGGCCGAAACAGGTTGAAGGCCGGGTGATTGAATATCTCGTCATCACGGCGAACTACGAAAGTCCCCGCGCGCTTGCCATGGCGATTCAGGATGTAACCCGCAATCCCATTCTTCTGCTTCCCGCGGCAAATGCGGAACCCAACATCTTTCTGATTCTGCCGGACGGGAAACCGCCAGCCAAAGTGGATCCCGATCAGCTTTCCGCCTTCATTTCGAGTCTGAACCCGAAGCGGATCATTGTTATCGGCAATTCCACTGTCGTTCCCGACGAATACCGTCTGGCAATCAATAAAAAGTATGAAGTCATCAATATCGACAGCCAGAGCTGGGTCCTCAATGCCATCACAGCATCCAATCTGTTCAATTCCACCAAGATTGAAAAGCAGTTTCAGAAAAACCGCGATGCCGTGAAACAGCAGCCCGCAGACAAATCCACAGACAAATCCGCAGACAATCCCGCCGAAAAGTCTGCGCCCCGGACGGAACAGCCAACCGCGGAGAAAAAATGAACATTCTTTACCGTCTCACCCAGAACACCTTCCGGGAATGCGTCCGGGAGCCGGTCTTCTATCTTCTTCAGCTGGTCGGTCTTGCCCTGATCGGGATTCTTCCGATGTTCTCCATGTTCGTCTTCCGCGAACAGATCAAACTTGTGGTCGACAGCTCCATGGCGACCACAATGGTGCTGGGACTGATCGCCGCGGCGCTCTGTTCCAGCCATACGATCACACGGGAAATGCGCAACGGGACCGTGCTTCTTCTGCTTTCGAAACCGGTACCGCGCTACACCTTCATCATCGCCAAGCTGATCGGCGTGACCATGGCGCTGACGGTTTTCACGTTTGCCCTGATCGCCGCGGCATTTGTCGCCGTGATGATTGCCCGCGACCAGTTCCGGCTTGATTTTGCGGCAATGGCGTTTTATTATGCCGTTCTTCTTGTCTGCATGGCTTTCGCCGGAGTTCTGAACTATTTGAAAAATGTCCCATTCACCTCCGCTTCCACATTTATTCTGGCGGCTGTGCTGCCGGTCTTTGCAGTGATTCTGTTTGCCGTCCGCGGAGCACCCGACGATGAGGGATTCATCCCGCCGCTTCAGTTCATCTCAGCCCTGGTTCTGCTGTTTCCGGCGATCTGGATCATGGGCGCGATTTCAGCTGCACTGGCGACACGCTTCGGAATCGTGGCAAACCTGACAGCCTGTTCCATCCTGTTTTTCCTCGGACTTGTCTCCAAATATGTTGCAATGAAGTGGCTGGGCGGCGGGACCGCGGGCGATCTCATCTCCGCCGTGCTTCCGAACTGGCAGTATTTCTGGATGGCGGATGCCCTGGCATCGCATACGCAGATACCGTTGAAATATCTGGCGTGGTCCCTTGTATATACGCTCCTCTATTGCGGCTTCTGGTCCGTGTGGGCAATGGCGCTCTTCCATGAACGCGAAGTTGCAAAAGACGCGATCAACTGACGGTTCCTTTCCCCATGTCAGCACTGCTCCTTCCCGCAACGGATCCGCGTTTCTCCTACTCGGACTGTCAGGTCCTCCAGCGGAATGGACAGCGCATCGGTTTTACCCGGACCATTCCGAATGACCGGAAGTACAATCTGGATTCTCCTGGTGCACGGATGCGCTTCCGCTGCAACGCCGAAACAATCGTTATCGAACTTCTCTACAGGGAACGCATTCATCCGCAGCGTTCACAGAATTCTGTCGGAACGTGGTTCATTGATGGGAAAAGCAGCGATCACTGGAATTTTGAGCGGTCAAAGCGGGACGGCTGCGGAAACGAGCGTGTCCAGGTCCGCCTTCCCGCCGATGGAAATATGCATACTTACGAGCTCGTGCTGCCCTATGGGGACATCGTGGAGATTCATTCTGCAACCGTCAATCCGGATGCCGCATTTGAAACGCCGCCGCCCCGTCCGCCGGTTCGATGCGTCTTCTTCGGAGACTCCATTACACAGGGATTCTGTGCGAGCAGGATCGACCGCACCTTTCCTTTTCTTGTCGGCGAACTTCTGAATTATGAAGTAATCAACATGGGAATCGCTGGAATCGGGCTGAATCCGGGAACGGCAAAAATTCTCGGAGGAATCCCGATGGACAGAATGATCGTGGAAATCGGAGCCAATGACTGGAAAGACGGTATGCATCCTGAAGAATTCCGGAAAAACACAGAAAAATTTCTTCATGATTTCCGTTCCTTCCAGCAGGAAACACCTGTCTGGTGGATCACTCCGCCGTGGATCTCCCCGAAATGGAAAGTCAAAACCATGCGCTACGAACTGGACATCTACCGTGACATTCTCCGGGAAGAGGTGGAGAAAAGAAAGGACCCGAATCTGCATGTCATTGACGGATTGGAACTGATTGATCATGACATCCGCTTTTACGATCAGGTCCCTGTTCATCCTGTCGATTCCGGGTATGAGCAAATGGCGGAACGTCTTGCCATCCATCTTTCCCCGGATTGAAGAATCGGTACTTCGCCCGTCCCCTGCATCATGGCGCAGGACCGCGGCAAGGACAGAGCCCCTGCCCGGGAAAATGCTCACAACCTTTTCCATACACTTCCCCGCTGATGCCGAAACGAGTTCAACGAGGAAAATGCCGCATTATTTGGTAATTTTCACAATTCTGGCATCACTGATCGTGACTTTGGTTCCAACCGGGAATTTACCGATCGCCATTGACGCCCCGCGAATCGGATATTCCGCTTTTGTCTTCAGGGTGAACGGAATGGAAATCTTTGCTGGAGTTCCGCTTTTGAAGTCAACCGTTTTCTTCCCGAGAGTTGTCCACGGCGGAGAATTCCGGATGACAGAAACCGTTTCCCGGCAGTTCATGCTGATCGTGATCACAAGATCCATGCGGTATTCTCCCGCAGCGAATCCCTTCGGGACATTGACTCCAATCTGAATTGATGTCGGACTCTCTTTGGAACCGGCAGGCGCGGCAGCGACAATCTCAGTCACCAGAGCATTGTTTTTCTCCGCCTTATACGTCCCCGCATACTGCGACCAGGCAAACGACTGCTTTTTGAAGTCTGTTTTAAATACTTCTGTTTCCGCAGCACCCAGGACGGCGCAAACAAATCCGAGAACCAGAACCGTTGCAAGCTTCTTCATATTTCTCCTCCTCATTTTCAGGTTGAGAAAAAATATCACATCTTGACCTGAAATGCAATTCCGACTCCGCAAAAAGAAATTCAAAAATAATTAATATATTTTAATAATTAAAACAATAAAATTTACTCTTACTCGTTTTATGAACAGAAACGCATCAGAAAGATGCGGTTCACAAAAAGAAAGGAAGTGAATTATGAATGCCAAACTTTTACTTGCACTTGCTTGTACGGTATTGATCGGAGGAGCGGCCTTTGCCGGTCCAGTCCATCCTCATCACCCGCCCCGCCAGAGACCGCACAGACCGGAACCGCCAAAAGTGGTCCGGGTTATTAACACGATCGCGCGAATTGTCCATCATCTCTGATCCTGACCGGAAAGGGAAGCGCTGAAACGAAAACAAAAAAGCCGTCCGCAAAAGGACGGCTTAAAAAAATCAGAACGAGAACGAATCAGCCTCTCCGGCTTCTCAGTCTTCCCCGTTTGAGGAATCCGTCATAATTGCGCATGACAAGATGGGATTCCATCTGGCTCAGGGTGTCGATTGTCACACCGACAATAATCAACAGACTTGTTCCGCCGAAGAAAGAAGCCACGTTGTAGGGGATCTTGAACCATTTGTAGAGAAGCATTGGAATGACCGCAAGTCCCAAAAGGAAAAGAGCACCTGCAAACGTAACGCGTGTCATCGAGAAATCAAGGAAATCCGAAGTCGGCTTTCCGGGACGGATTCCCGGGATGTACGCGCCCTCTTTTTTCAGATTGTCCGCAACTTGAAGCGGATTGAACATGTTGGCGACCCAGAAATAGGAGAATATGAGAATCAGAAGGGAATAACATACCATGTATGTATATGTATCGTGCCCGAAGTAAACAGACAGTCTCTGAATGGAAGGAACCGGAATTGCCCGGAGAAGGATTCCCGGGAAAATCAGGATCGCACCGGCGAAAATGATCGGCATAACGCCGGGGAAATTCACCTTCAAGGGGATGTAGGTACTTCCGCCGGTCATTTTGCTGCCGACAATCTTCTTAGCCATCTGAATCGGGATTCTGCGCTGTCCCTGTGTGAGAATCACGGTAAGAGCCGTTACCGCGACAAAAAGCATGAACAGGATGAGCAGATGCACCAGACGGAAACGGGTTCCCCCTGCGGTTGCACCGCTGACCATCATTTCATACAGACCGACAAGCGCCTGCGGAAGACGCTCAATAATATTGATGGTAATAATAATTGAGACGCCGTTGCCGATTCCGTGCTCGGTGATTCTTTCGCCGAGCCAGACAAGGATCATCGTTCCGGCTGTCAGAACGCAGACGGACATCAGGATGAAACCGAGCC